>PMJN01000024.1 GCA_003157445.1 Micrococcales bacterium | reverse complement strand
CGTGAGCCGCCGCACTAGACTACGCCATCACCCCAGAAGGGACGAAATCGTAGGCGCGGGATACGGGCACATCAAGCCAGAGGTGCATATGGGGCGCCGAGGGCGCCCAGACACTTCTGGCCACCGTCCAGGGCTGTCAGCACCCAGATTCCGGCATCAGTGACAGCCACGGAATGCTCCCAGTGGGCGGCCCGCGAGCCATCCTGGGTCACCACGGTCCATTCGTCATCCAGGACATCGGTCTCGGCAGAGCCCAGGGTAATCATCGGCTCAATGGCCACGGTTACCCCTGACCTCACGATCGGGCCACGGTCACGGACCCGATAGTTGGGCACCTGCGGGTCCTGGTGCATCTCGGTGCCAATGCCGTGACCCACGTAGTCCTCCACGATGCCGTAGGTCGCGCCGTCTGCGCGTGCGGCCTCGGTGATGCAGTCCTCCACCGCTGCGCCCACGTCGTAGAGCGCAGAGCCCACTGCTAGTGCGGCAATGCCGGCCCACATTGAGGCCTCGGTGGCATCGATCAGGGCAAGGTCACGTGCAGAGGCGGCCAAGCGCCCGCCGACGATCAGCGAGATAGCCGCGTCGCCATGCCAGCCGTCCACGATCGCCCCGCAGTCGATCGATACGAGGTCACCGTCGCGCACGGTCCGTGGTCCCGGTATTCCATGGACCACTTCTTCGTTGACACTGATGCAGAGGCTGCCGGTAAAGCCGTGGTACCCAAGAAATGAAGGTGTTGCACCCCGGCCGCGAATGTACTCCTCGGCACTCGCGTCCAGGTCACGTGTGCTCATCCCGTCGCCCACTTGGCCGCGGATGAGTTCCAGCGTCTCGCCAACTACCAACCCAGCCACCCGCATCTTGCGGATCTGGTCGGGGGTCTTGACGTCCAGGCCCCTACGACCGAACACCTGGGTAACCCTCAGCTCTGCAGTGCGGCGAGGACCGCTTCAAGCCGCTGGGCGACCGCGTCGATCTGGCCCATTCCGTCAACCTGATACAGCAGGCCACGCCCGCTGTAAAGCGCCGCCAGGGGCGCCGTCTCCTCGTTGTAGACCTTCAACCTGTGCCGGATGACCTCCTCGGTGTCATCGGCGCGGCCATCGATCTCAGCGCGCTTGAGCAGGCGTTGGATCACCTCTTCGGTGTCGACGGTCAGCTCCAGGACAGCATCCAGGGAAGTCCCCTGAGCGGCCAGCATTTCATCCAGCTCTCGAACCTGCGCCAGGGTGCGAGGGTAGCCGTCCAGCAGGAACCCGCCGAGCGCGTCTGGTTGGTCAAGGCGGTCACGCACGATGGCGTTGGTGACCTCGTCAGGAACATAGGCGCCCGAGGCCAGGATCTCCTTGACCTGCAGGCCCAGCGCCGTCTCGTTCTTGATGTTGTAGCGGAAGATGTCGCCGGTGGAGATAGCCGGGATGCCCAGGCTGGCCGCGATGCGTGTTGCCTGCGTGCCCTTGCCCGCGCCTGGGGCGCCGAAAATGATAAGCCGGCTCATCGGAGAAACCCTTCGTAGTGTCGCTGCTGGAGCTGGGACTCGATCTGCTTGACCGTGTCCAGGCCGACGCTGACGACGATGAGGATGGAAGTGCCACCAAACGGGAAGTTCTGGTCGGCGCCCACGAGTATGAGCGCGATCAGCGGAATCATCGAGATAACGGCCAGATAGATGGCTCCCGGCACGGTGATCCGGTTCAAGACGTAAGCGAGGTACTCAGCGGTGGGTCGCCCGGCGCGGATACCCGGGATGAAACCGCCGTACTTCTTCATGTTGTCGGCGACTTCAACGGGGTTGAAGGTGATGGAGACGTAGAAGAACGTGAAGAAGATGATCAGCGCCACGTAGACGGCCATGTAGACCGGACTTGAACCTCGAGTGAGGTACTCCTGGATGAAGGTCACCCAGCCCGCAGGCTTGCCCGTGCCCTGTTTGAACTGCGCGACAACTCCAGGCAGTGCCAGCATCGATGACGCAAAGATGACCGGGATCACGCCGGCCATATTGACCTTCAGCGGGATGTACGTGCTCGTGCCGCCGTACATCCGGCGTCCGATCATGCGTTTGGCGTACTGCACCGGGATACGACGTTGGGACTGTTCGACGAACACTACGAGCGCGATGACCAGGAACCCGACGAGGATGACCAGTGAGAACGTGCCCCATCCGCCGTTCTGGGTGTGGATGGCCCACAGAGAGTCGGGGAACCGCGCCGCGATCGAGGTGAAGATGAGTAAGGACATTCCGTTGCCGATGCCGCGCTCGGTGATCAGCTCACCCATCCACATGATCACGCCGGTACCGGCGGTCATGGTCAGGACCATCATCAAAATCGTGCCGAGGCTCTTGTCCGGCATGATGCTCGTGCATGCGCTGCCGAACAGAGACTGCGGGTTGCGGGCTGCGGTGACCAGCGTGGAGGACTGAAGGATCGCCAGCCCGATGGTCAGATACCGGGTGTATTGCGTCAGCTTCGCGGTACCGCTTTGGCCTTCCTCTTTGAGAGTCTCAAAGCGCGGAATCACCACGACGAGCAGCTGGATGATGATGCTCGCGGTGATGTACGGCATGATGCCGAGCGCGAACACCGACAGCTGCAGGAGTGCACCGCCGCTGAACAGGTTGGCCAGGCCCATGAAGCCACTGCTGGTGCCCGGTGCGGGCTGGCACTTCTGGATGTCCACGTAGCTCACGCCCGGAGTGGGTACATGCGAGCCCAAACGGAAGATCGAAACAATCGCAAGCGTGAACAGCAACTTCTTGCGTAGATCCGGAGTCTTGAACGCCCGCACGAAAGCCTTGAGCACTGATCCTCCTGGTTGAGTCCGAGGACCTCGTGTGGCCACAAAGACAGTCCACCGGACGATAACACCCCGACCCCCGCAGCACGGGCGCCGGGGCGTTATCGATAAGGCACTAGTTCATTCAGACGGTGGTGGCGGAGCCACCGGCGGCCTCAATCTTATCCTTGGCGGTCGCCGAGAACTTGTTAACCGTAACGGCTACCTTGACGGTGATCTCGCCTGTGCCAAGCACCTTGACGAGCTCCCCATCGCGAACGGCGCCCTTGGCCACCAGGTCCTCGATCGTGACCTCGCCGCCGTCGGGGAACAGTAACGAGATCCGGTCAAGGTTGACAACCTGGTATTCCTTGCGGAACGGGTTCTTGAAACCACGGAGCTTGGGAAGCCGCATGTGCATCGGCATCTGACCACCCTCGAAACTCTCCGGAACCTGGTAACGCGCCTTCGTACCCTTGGTTCCGCGGCCTGCGGTCTTGCCCTTGCTGCCCTGACCTCGACCCACGCGGGTCTTGGCGGTCTTGGCACCGGGAGCTGGGCGAAGGTGGTGAATCTTCAGCGCAGTTGATTCTTTGGCCATGTTCAGTCAACCTCCTCGACGGCAACCAGGTGCCTGACGGTGTTGACCATCCCGCGGATCTCGGGACGGTC
>PMJN01000489.1 GCA_003157445.1 Micrococcales bacterium | reverse complement strand
CCTCCTTCACGACGTCCCAGGCCAACCGGCTGCGGCCCTACATCTGGGCCCAGCACGGCGGAGGCATTGTCGCCACGGACACCGATCTGGCCGGTGAGATCGCTGCCGAGCGGGCGTTCTGGATGCTGTGCGCTCGCGGCGATGCCCCACGCCATGTGCTCCTTGTCGGCGGACAGGATCCTGCTGAGGTCCTGGAACACGCCGGGCCCATGGTGCTACGGGCCTGCCTACACGACGCGCACCCTCTGGGCCGGCACCTGCTGGACGAACGGCTGGGCAACATCGGCCAAGATCCAGGGTTGCTGCCGCAATGCGCCGCCATCATCGCCGCCCAACCCCCGGGCGAATGGGCGGAACAGATCGACTACGCCGCGACCCGCACCAGCGCCGGCCGGGACGCCATACAGGAAGCGGTCGCCGATGCCGCCCAGCGATGGACCCTGGACCCGCTCGGTCGCGCACAGGCTCAGATCGGTAACCTCTCCGGCGTCCGGGCCCGCCGCCAAGGCGCCGCCCAGACGCGGCCGGCGACAGACAATGCCGCAGACTTCGTCTTGGCTGAAGACGTGGCGACCGCACAGGGTCTTCACGGCGCGAAGCAGTCAGGGCAACCACGCCCCAATGGCTCATCTACACGCGCAGGCACCCGGGCGAAGGAGCTGTTGCCACCGCAGAGGTGGCGCCAGCTGGCGGCCTCCATCGACTCCCGGCTCACAGCCGGCCTGGACTGGCCCCTGCTGTCCCGCGCGATCCAAGAAGCCGACAGCGCCGGTTACGACGTGGCTCTCGAGCTCGCTCAGCTGGTCGCCGGCGGGCAGTTCTTCAGCCAGCACCCCGCCACCGAGCTCGCCCACCGGCTGCAGGCCACGACGGCCGCCTTCAGCCACATCGCGCCAGCGGCAAGCCCAGGCCCCAAACGGGCAGCTATCAGCCCAGCCGCGCGTTCCCACCTGAGCACTTGGCCAACCCGGTCGCAGACCAGCCGACCTGTGGGGTGAACGGCGCACGATCGTCACCGATGCCAGCTGTCGCACACCCCAGGCTCATTCCAAGGCATGCCGCGAACGGGGCCAACGAACAGGACGTCCTGATCTGGAGGGGCCTAAGGTCCCTGTTGGCTTCGGAGCGATACGAGGATCCTGACAATGGTCCGACCGATTGAACGCGCGCAAGGGAGTAGTCCCGCCTAGTTTGAACGCCCGCAGCGCTGGGGCCAAGTACGAGTCACTGTCCATGATGAGAGGTGAGAGGTCATGAGCACTCCAGCCGGTTGGTATCCCCAACCCGATGGTCGGCAAAGGTGGTGGGATGGCTATCAGTGGACCGAGTCCTTCGCGCCAGGTGCCGCAGCGCCGGTGACGACCCCGGCCACCGGTGGCGAGCTGGCTGATGAGCAGTTCCAGACCCAGTACGGCCCCCCGATGGGCGAACCGGCCGCTCCGGGCCCTGGCCCTGCCCCTGGCCCTGCCCCTGTCCCTGTCCAGGTTCAGGTTCAGAAGACGGGCCAGAACGGGCTGGCGATAGCTGGCTTCATCCTTGCCCTGCTGGGCGCTCTGGTCTCCTTCATCCCCATCGTCAACTTCGGCGGCGACTTCCTGGCCTTCCTGGGCCTGATCTTCGCAGTCATCGGACTGGCCCAGTCGGGCAAGAGGCAAGCCGGCAAGGCTCTGTCCATCGCCGCGATCATCTTGGCGGTGGTCGCGTTCGTCATCTCCGTGGTGGTCAACACCACGGCAACCACCATTTTGAACAACGTTGTCAAGAGCTTGCCTTCGATCACGGCAACCCAATCCGCACCGGCCGCGACGGCCAATCTCGGGGACCCCATCACACTCAATGGCATTGACCCCGGGTCCAAGGCTGTCGTTACCGCCTTGAAGGTGGTCGACCCCACCACATCTACTGACGGAATCAGCACGCCAGCGGCAGGTACCAGGTACGTGGCGGTCCAGTTCCAGATCCAGAACACCGGAACTGTGGCCTATGACGACGCACCAGATAACGGCGCAAAGGTCATGGACGCCAACGGTCAGAAGTTCGGATACTCCTCGGTGGATTCAGTGTCCTCAGGGCCTAAGTTCCCGGCGACCATAACGTTGGCTCCGGGCGAAAAGGCGCTGGGGTACATCGTCTTTGAGGTCCCCACGAGCTCAAAGGTCACAACAGTTCAGTTCGGCATGGACAGTGGCTATGGCGACTCTGGCAAGTGGACGGTCCCATAGCGACTTGCCTGCATGCGTCCTGTGTGGCGGGTTCTGCGCTGGCCAGCGTGGCGAGCCGGCGCCCGAGCAGATGGCACACCTGAGCTGCCTCGGGTCGGCTTCGGCCGCGATGGCTGAACCATGACGGCCCGCGCTCTTGCGGTCTTCGACTGCGCCATGGCCCGTTCCTGGAAGTGTTGGGCGCCCGCCAGCCCACACGCCACGGACGGGTTAGAGAACTTCTCCGGTCACCGTGTCCACGGTGGATCCGTTGACGTTCACGAGCCGGGGCGGGCCGGGCGCAAGCGGCGCGTTGGGATTCGGGTCCAGGTCTGGGTCAAGTTGGGCTGCGTCCCGGCTGAACAGCTCGCTGCGGGCGGCGCCGGCCCGCTGTGATCCGAACTCGCGGTGGCGCCCCGCAGCCGGCCAGTCGTCGTGCTTGGCCGGGCCACAGCTGGTCCCCAACCTGCAGGTAGCGCGGTCCAGGAAGGCCGGCAGGGCGTAGCGGTGCCAGTCCTCCAGTGCCTCGCCGGTCAAAGCGCATCCGGCGCTTCGGCGCAGGTCGGCGATCACGGCCAGCTCGTGGGCGATGTGCGGGTGCGCTGGCCAGCAGGAGGGGACGAACCGGTCGGGCATCCAGATGTACTCGTGGTTGATCCAGCCAGCCACCTGGTCGAGCCATGCCCACACCTGGGTGCGCAGCGCCGGCGGGCAGCTGGGCGGGTCCCAAGGACGAGCCAGCTCCGAGAGCTTGCCCAGTGCTCGTTTCTGGTGGTCGGTACCGGACTGGGCTAGCTCCAGCTCGCCGTAGGCGAGGCGGACCAGCGGTCCCGGCCGGGGGAACTGGCCGGCGATGAAGAACATCAGCGACCAGATGGCGAGTTGCGGCGCCCAGGGGCAGTGGTGGCGTTCAGGTCCAGCTGCTGCCCCAGAGCTACCGCGGCGGTGGTGCGTACCAGCGAGCTGATGGCTTGCCCGCGGGCACTGCTGACCCGTTCGCGAGCGCCGTCCTGGGCGGCCAACAGTGCTTTGCCGGCTTTACCTTTGATACAGCGGTGCAGCTTGGCGATCAGCGGCCGGGCGTTCTCGGCAATCACCAGCGCCTGACCCTGCGGCAGCTGGCGGATCTGCTCGGGGCGAAGGATGGGGACGTCCTGGCCGGCGGTGGTGCGCCCCGCGCCTGCCCGTCCCGTGTTGTAGCTGGTCCGGCTCACCCGGGTGGTACCGATCAGGTCGGAGACCTCGCGGTAGAAGTGCCCGTCCTTGCCGCCGCCGAACACAACGATGTTGTTGGTCAGCCCGAACAGGGTTCTTGCTTCGTCCTCGCCGTAGCAGATCACCAGCTGGCGCCACGTCTGGGCTGCGTAGATGAAGGAGATGCCCAGGGCCCGCTCGTTGGCCATCCGGGTGCGCAACGTCGGCAGCGGCGTGGTGGACGGAAGCTCATCCAGGCACGCCAGGAACGAGGGGCAGAGCCGGCCCCAGCGGGACTGGTTCGCCAACCCCAGCGCGGTGTCCAGAACGTGCTCGGCCAGCGCGGTCATCAGGGGCGAGGCTGAGGCATAGGGGTCGTCACGGCCCAGCAGGTAGATGGTGCCTCCGGTGGTGATCAGGTCGGTGATGTCGGTGGCCGGCCGGCCAGGGCCGGGCACGCAGCGGCGCCGGATCGGCTCCTGGAAGAACAGGCTCATTGCCTGCTGCACCGTGGTGGCGGTGTTCCCGGCGGTCCGGTCGTCGCCATGAAGGGCCCCCCGCAACAGCCCGTGCCAGAACTGCGCCGCATGGGGGTGGCTCAGCAGTATCTCCTCCGGCGCTGTGGCACCTGCCGGGTTGGCCACCCATTCCAGGACATGGTCCAGGGTGCGCCCGGTCAGAGCGGCGGCGTGGAAGAACCCTTGCAGCACCTTGGCGCCCTCAGCCGCGTAGAAACGTGCCGTGTCGTTCCCGCTGCCCCCGGCGACCGCGCCCTTGACGGTGCCTGCGGTGAACGCCTTGGCCCGGCGTTCGGCCACCATCGAGTCCACGCACCCGGACACCGGGTCCCACACCAGTTCGGGCACGCCGGGGGCCATCCCGAACGGGTCCAGAACCGCCACCGGGCGCCCACCGCTGGAGCGGTGGTCCAGGGTCAGCAGGAGGTCGTCGAGCTTTGTCAGCGTCACCAGTGCCGCCCCGGGGGCGGCCAGCAGAGCGGGAGTAAGCAGATCCAGGGTCTTGCCAGAGCCCTGCGGGCCGTACACCCCCGTGGTCCGGTCGAAAGGCACCCACAACTGGCCGCCGTGGGGTAGGTGCGAGCTGCCGAGGCGCCAGCCCACCTGGGTGGGGTCGAACCGGGTCACGACCGGCCGCCGGCCGCGGAGGACTTTGCGTAGAGGTCGGGGCGAATTACCTTGCGGTCGGCGCGCATCCGGGAAAGGCCGAGCACCTTCTCGACCTCGCCCCAGCTGGCCAGTCCCTCACCCATCCCTGGTCCCCAGGTGCGCCACCACACGCGCAGCCCGAGGAGGCTGACGCTCAGCCAGGCGAGCTCGATCAGGATCACCAGCAGGTAAACGAAACCGGCAGATGGTGCAGCCGACACCGTCGTGGCCAGGCCGGGGGCTGTGTGTCCTCCAAACAGTCCCACCAGTTTCACCGTGGCGCCCCCCGCAGTAGGCCACGTCCATCCCGCCCCCGTCAGCCAGGACGCGGCGCCCTGGCCGGCGAGCAACAGCATTACCGCCACGCTCACCCAGCAGAGCGCCGCCGCCGCCGGGAGCTCCCAGGTCAATGGCATCGCGTCGCGTCGCTGCCCTCTGATACTGCTCATACTCAGGTAAGCACGACCAGGAGGCCGTCACGGACACCGGGTCGGTCGTAGATGCAAGAAACGATTCCAGGGCGGCTGCGGCCGCTGGCGGATCAGGGTGGGCGACTGTCGGGGGCGCCGACGGGTCGATGATGGCCAACCGCGGGTCTGCTGATCACCATCAACACCAGCGTGAGGTCCATGAGACCTTGCGCGGCTACCTCGCCAGCTAGAGCTGAGGTCTTCAGCTACCGGGCCAGTGCTGCCTCTGTAGCGCATACGCAACAGAGGTTCCTCGGGTTCGCCTCGCGACTCTGTCCCAGACGGGGATGTCGTTGGCGGCCCGGGGTCGCCACGACCAGGAGTCGGGTCCACCCGCGACGACCTACTTCTTGAGCAATCCGCCCCCGACCCATGCGCGGATCGCCGCGACGGCGCCGGGGTCGAGCTCCATCCGGGCCCCCCGGCACAGCCCGACGACGTTGTCCGCCCAGGTTTCGGCGACTTTCTGTGCGGTGGGCTTGGCGGAGAGGTCGAGCCCGGCGTACAGAACACCTGCGATCACGGTGTTGACCGATGCCCGCCCGATCGGCGCACCCGCTGCCTGGCAAGCGTCACGGACGCGCCTTGACGTCTCCGGTCGGTCGAACCGAACCGCACTCACGTCCTCGGCCAGCGTGGTGAGCAGCATTCGGTAGCGGTCGGCCGGCAGGTTCGGGATGTCCGTGACATCGACCACCTGGCGCTGCAGGGGCGGCAGGTCAACTGCGCCCACGCTCGGAAGGTCCGCCTCGCTGAATCGCTTCGGATCCCACACGAACCCCGGAGCGGGACGTGATGCGGCCCCCAGCTCCTGGACTGCTTGGGCCAGCCAGGGGAAGAAGGCTCCCGCCCCGTCCCACCCCGAGGTGGCCAGCGTTGGGTCCGCCTTGTGGGCCGCCTGGGCCACCACGCTGCCGGCCAGCGGCCGATCGGCCGAACGCACCAGGGCCAAGACAGCTTTACGCGCAGGGCTGGCAGATGGCGGTCCCGCCTTGGCAGGTGTGCTCGGTTGCGAGGTCCGGGGCGAGGTTCGTCCCTGTTCGATGCTCGGCGCCGGGGCTTCCTCCAGCGCTGCCGGTTCGGGATGCTTCACCAGCTCGGCAAGCTCGTCCGCGGTGATGACGGTGTCCGCCACAGCCCGGTAGGCGCTCGCAGCCGGTCCGGCGGTGATGATCGTGACGCGTCGATCGGCCGCGCGACAACGCAGCGCCAGAGGTGTGAAGTCGGCATCGGCGGACAGGATCACGAACTCGTCGTACTGGGTCTTTGCGCTCAAGGCGTCCACTGCATCCAGCACCAGGTTGATGTCCGCGCTGCTCTTGCCTTGCTGGGTCAACGAAGGGCAGTCCACGACGCTGAAGCCTGCGCGGGTGAAATTCGGCCGGAACTGCGAGAAGACCGAAGGGTTCAGGTAGCAGGCTCGGATCAGGAACCGCCGAGAGAACTCGCCGTCTGCGTCGTTGCCGGTCTCCAGCGCGGTCAGCCAGTGAGTCGGTGCGCTGGCAAACGCCTCGGCGGCTCGGGGGTCGAGACGCTGGAGCCCGATATATACGTTGTCGAAATCCACGAAGAGCGCGCATCTGAGGCGGCGCCCACTCTCAGCACTGTCGATCGTCATGAGGCCATCCTCCTCGTCCGAACCGACCACCTACGCCACCAGGTGCCCCGTCCCGCTCAGTCGGCATCGACCAAGACACGTTCACCTGCTGGCCGATCAGCACGCCCCCGATGCAGCACAGGCAGCAGAAGCTGTCCCCGGTGGCCGAGATGACCTCCAGCGAAGCAGATACATTGGCCCGCGACCACCGGACAGGCCCGCCGGGACTGACTCCCGGCGTTCCACCCGGATCGGCGCCTCGCCGCGCGGAGGCGCTGCGGCTGTCCCCGGGTCTGCGCATTGCCGCCCACGTGTGGCTCCCAGGAACTCAGAGCACAACAAGAAGGCCACGGCTGGCCATCGCCACGGTGCGAGCCAGGGCACCCGTCAGAAGTTGGGTGGCCATCTGGTGGTCGCGGACGTCCCAGAGGGCTAGTGCGGTGTTCCATGCCACGTCACGGGCCGCATTGATGCTCCAGTTGCCGACGACATTGGCCACCGCTGCCACGTGCTGGTCGACTAGGACAACGTCCTGCGGCTCAAACGACTCCCGTACGGACTGCTCGCCCGCATCCAGGAGCGCGTCAATCTTC
>PMJN01000294.1 GCA_003157445.1 Micrococcales bacterium | reverse complement strand
ACCTGCGACCGACACCTATGCGAGTTGCATCTCGTGTCGAGTCAGACGTTACGAGCGACCACCGACAGCCACGCCCATCAGGGGTAACCCTGTGGACCGTGGGACCGCCGTGGCAACCCATGAGTAGACACTACCCGAACAGATGTTCGACTCGGTCATGATGAGAGCAGGACACGCCCGCAATCTTGTGCCACAGATTTGCCACGGCCGAAGTCGTAGTCACGCCCAGCAACGGCACCCAGCCGATACTCACGACAGGAGCAGCTTTTCGATCCGGCGGGCAGCCCCTACGAACCCCAGAAGACCAAACACCAGGAGATAGACCACGTGAACCAGCAGGCCGGGCCCGACCTCGCCCAGCATCAGCGCTCGTTCCAGAGCAACCCCGTGATAAAGCGGCGTGGCTTGCACGATCCACTGAACGGCACCCGGATAGGTCGACAGGGGAAAGAACGTCGCAGAGAACAGGAACATCGGCTGGATCACCAGGTTGACGTAATCGAAGTCCACCCATGAGCGCATGAACGTCGTGCCGTACATGCCGACCGCCGAGAACGCGAAGCCGATGAGCGTCGCAGCCGGCAGTGCAAGCAACGCCCACCAGGAGTGCACAGTCCCGATCAGCCACGCGACCACCAGGAACGCCGCAGCATAAAGGGCACCACGGATCAACGACCAGCTAATCTCGCCCACCGCGACGTCTCGGGGTCCCAGCGGGGTGGCCAAGACCGAGTCGTAGAGCTTGGCGAACTTAAGCTTGAAGAAGACGTTGAAGGTCGAGTCGAATACCGCGCCGTTCATGGCCGAGGCAGCCAGCAGGGCGGGTGCCACGAACTCCGCGTAAGGCACCGTCTGACCACCGTCGGTGGTCACGACCTTGATCAGGGCGCCTAGTCCGATCCCCAGCGAGAATAGGTAGAACACCGGCTCGGCGAACCCCGTGACAAGGGCGATCCAGGCGTGCCGATAGCTTAGGATGTTTCGCTCAACCAGGATCCGCGCCATTCCGGCACCCGCAGGCAGTGGCAGCACGCGCGCGATGCGCGAGGTGAGCCCCCTGATAAGCGAGGGAGGCGCCTGCGCCGCGGACGTCATACGACCAGTCTCCTGGTGAAGGCGCGACGCGCGAGCCACCCGCCGACTGCGATCACCACCAGCAGGTATGCCGTGTGGCCCGCGATAGCTGTGAAGTCAGGTGACCCGAGGGCCAGCGATCTGTTGGCCTGGACCCCGTGCCAGAGCGGCATGACCCACGCTATCGGACGCATGAACACTGGCAGTTGGCTGACCGGAAAGAAGATGCCTGAAAACAGGAACAGCGGCGTCATGATGAAGCGGAAGAGGATGTTGAAGCCGCTGTCGGTCTCCTGTTTAGCCGAGAACGCGAAGATAGGCACGGCAAAGGCCATCCCGGTCAGAACGGTGATCGGCAGGCAGAGCAGCACCCACCACGAGCCAAACGACCCGAACATCGCGGCCACCCCAATGAAGATGGCCGTGGCACCGGTGATCTGCATCGCGACGTAGATCAGATGGCCAAGCAGAACGTCGTCGATACCGACTGGCGTAGCAAGCATCGCGTGGTACTTCGCATTCCAACGGATCGCCCCCATCACGGGGTATGTCGACTCCCCCATCGCCACCCACATCGATTGTGCCGCAAGGATTCCCGGCACGACGAACTGCAGATACGGCACCCCATCGACGCCCCCGGTGGATTTGTCGACAAGGCTGCCAAGACCAAGGCCCAGGGACAAAAGGAACATCAAGGGCGACAGGAAGCGCCCAAAGATGCTGCCCCGCCACGTGCGCTTGTATGCAGTGACCCAAGACCCAAAGACCGCTCGCCAGGCAGCGGGCGTGGGTGGATGGGCTGTACTGACCGATGCGCTCATCAATCCACCAGGGTCCGACCGGTCAGGTGCAGGAACACGTCCTCCAGGGTCGAGCGGCGCACCAGCGCGGACATGGGCCGGACCCCCCGAAGGTGAACCTCGGCGGCGGCGACGTCGCCGTCCTCGGTATAGACCAGCAGCCGGTCGGGCAGGACCTCGATGCGCTCACCAATCCCGGCGATAGCTTCGCCATGCTGGGCGTGGTCGTCGGTGTCGAAGCGCAACTCGAGGACTTCGCGAGTGGAGTACCGGGTGATCAGCGAACGCGGCGATCCTTGAGCCACGATCTTGCCATGGTCCATGACGACAAGGCGGTCGCACAGTTGCTCGGCCTCGTCCATGTAGTGCGTAGTCAGCACCAGGGTCACGCCAGAGCGCTTGAGGCGGAACAGCCTGTCCCACAGAACGTGGCGCGCTTGGGGATCAAGCCCCGTCGTGGGCTCATCCAGGAGCAGGATCTCAGGGCGGCTGATCAACGAGCGGGCAATGGTCAGGCGTCGCTTCATCCCACCTGAGAGGGGCTCGACCGTTGACTTGGCCCGGTCCGTGAGCTGAGCGAAGTCGAGCAGCTCAGTGGTCCGAGCACGTACCTCACTCTGGGACAGGCCGAAGTATCGGCCATAGATCCAAAGGTTCTCCTCAACAGAGAGCTCTTCGTCAAGCGTGTCCTTCTGGGGAACGACTCCCAGGCGCGCCCGGATCTGTGGACCATGGGTCGCAGGGTCCTGCCCGAAGACCCGCAGTTGGCCGCCGGTCACCGGCGACACACAGCCGACCATCTTCATCGTGGATGACTTGCCGGCGCCGTTGGGCCCCAGGAATCCGAACGACTCGCCCCGCTCCACCGCAAAGTCGATACCGTCCACGGCTGTGAAACTGCCGAACGTCTTGGTCAAGCCGGTTGCGTGCAGCAGGAGATCGGGGTCCGGATCAGTCACGCGTCAAACGCTATCCCCTGGCTTCGGCGGCACATCAACCCCTCTTCTTAAGGCTTCTCAGCTCCTGACCCAGCCAGCGTTCCTTCGGTACGTCCATGTCAGCGCACAGAGCCAACCAGGCCTCGCGCGGCTTGACCCCTGACTCGAGCGCCTGAAGAGGCGTGCGGTTGCCGAGTTCGCCCAGGACGTGGTCACGCGCCAGGGAGTGCGCGTACGCGGATCCGAACTCGTCTTCCATCAGCCGCCAGAAATCACTCATCCGCATTCGATGAGTCTTTCACGACCTGCCCGATGCAGCTGCGCACGGCATTTCAACCTGTCCGGTGGACCTATTTACGGCAGGTGAGAGGATCAACTGCTCCTGCACCGCCCAGCGGCCCTCCCAGGACCACTCACGAGCCTGCTGCGTGCGAGGCGGACAGGCTCACGCGCGAATGCTGTCCAGGAGATCAAGGAGCTCCTGGGTGGTGCCGGTCTCGCCCAGTCGCGGGAAGATCCCCAGTGATGCTGTTGACGTGAGCCTCTGGGCTCGAATCTGTCATGGCGTCCACGGCCAGGGTGATGTTGAACCCGCATTCGTTGGCCTGGCGTGCGGTCGACTCGACACCGAGGCTGGTGGCGACGCCAGCGATCACGACCTGCGTAACATCCAGGTTCTTCAAGTACTCCTCCAGGCCCGTATTCCTGAACGCTCCCCACTGCTTCTTTGTCACCGTGTGGTCGCCCGGCTTTTGGTTAAGCTCAGGGACCAGATCGGCCCACCCCGCGGGAAGCTGGCGGCTACGGCGACCTGTTCGCTCCGCCCCGACGGCGCACCACCCACATTCACGAGCACGACCGGCAGGTTCTGGCCACGGACGGCCTCACCCAATGCGCTCGCACGCTTCACGACGTCATCGAGTGGGTGACATGGGCACGGCGACAATGCCGTTCTGCAGATCGATGACG
>PMJN01000307.1 GCA_003157445.1 Micrococcales bacterium | reverse complement strand
GGAACGGTGATGGCAGGCACAGCAGACTCCCTAAGTTGTTGCTCATTCAACCATCCATGTAACGTCCCCTTCCGTCAACTGATTCCCGACGGCGCCCCGGCCGGTACGGCAATGGGTGCGCTTCCACTCGAGCCGTCCGGACCGTTCAGGAGCAGAACTGCGAGAACTGCGGCCAGGGCGGCCAGCAGCACGATCATGGCAGCGGTCCCGGCCCAGCCCCAGGTCACGAAGAACAGGCCGCCAAGCCATCCGAACAGGCTCGAGCCGGCGTAGTAGAAGAGGTTGTACAGCGACGACGCTTGGGCGCGGCCGATGACCGCTTCGGCACCGGTCCAGCCAGAAGCGACGGCATGCGCGGCAAAGAAGCCTGCCGTTGCCACCAGCAGCCCGATCAGCACGACCACCAGAACGGTCGAGAGGGTCAACGCCACGCCGGCGACCATGCTCGCGATCGCGATCGTCAGTACGGGTCGTCGTCCGAACCGGGCAGCGAGAACTCCGGCCTGTGCCGCCGACCATGTACCTGCCAGATAAGCAATGAACAGGAGGCTGATCAGGGTCTGCGGCAAGTTGAAAGGTGCAGCAGAGAGCCGGAAGCCCAGGTAGTTGTACAGGGCTACGAACCCACCCATGAGAAGGAGTCCCTGGGCGTACAAGGCCAGTATCCGAGGGGAGCGCAGGTTGACGACCAACCGAGTCAGTAGTCCACCGTCTGTTCCGGATCCGCGCGCACGTCGCGGCACGAAGCCGAGCGGTTCGGGCACCAGAGCGATGAACAGTGCGGCCGCCAGCGCGCACAGCACCGCCACCGCAAAGACGCCGATTCGCCAGTTCGCGAGCTCAGCGACGGGACCGGCCACGAGGCGACCGAGCAGTCCGCCAACGGATGTGCCCGCAACATATGTCCCGGCGGCCCTGGCCGCATGTTGCGGCTCGATCTCTTCGCTGAGATAGGCAATCGCGATCGCTGGCACACCGCCGACCATCGCCCCCTCGAACAGCCGTCCCGTCAAAAGGAGCGGGAAACTGGTGGCGAAGGGCACCAGCAGGCCGAAGGCAGTCGCGGCGGTGACGGCGATCGACATCGCCTGGACGCGGCCGATCCGATCGGCGACGACCGACCACGGAATGACGCCGATCGCCAACCCGATCGTGGCCGCTGAGACGACCAGCGCGGCATCTGCCGCCCCGATCTTGAGGTCAACCGCGATCAGCGGAAGCGCAGCCTGCGGTGAGTACAGCTGCGCAAAGGTGGCGACCCCAGCGAAGAACAATCCTGCAAGGAGGCGCCGGTACTCGCCGCTTCCATGTGAGTGGCCAGCCCAGGTTTTGGACGGAAATGGCGCCCCGGGGCCTGAACGGATCGGGTCGCTCACCACGTCCTCGACGTTACTCACACACGTGAAACCACTTCCGGGTCGGGTTGCACTCACAGCCCAGAGATCCTGAACGGCAAGAATGACGCCACAGGTCCGTGCGTCAGTGACAGGCGCCTGCGGCACCGTCGAGTCCCTCAGGCGGTGTCGATGAGTGAACCGCCGAACCTGGCCCGGCCCCATCGGCCTCGCTCTTCAGAGATCATGCATAGGAACAACATACGGGCACCAAAACGCGAGGTTCGACTGGCCGCCAGCGCTGCGCAGACCCGCCAGGCGTCCATCGCCAATACCGCGATGGCGCCCAGGACCACCTCTGGGCCAGCGCGGGGACGTCGCAACAGGGCAAACCCGTCAGCCTCCACCGCAGCGCGCATCCCGGCCTCGGCCCGCCAAAGCTCTTCGGGGGCCTCAACACCGGCGAGCACCGGTCGCACCGACGACGGCAGCGCCACTCGAAACTGTGCCAGGTCGCCAGCCGTCTCCCATGTCCGGCCGATGACGGGGCGGGGGCTCCCGGGGCCCTCACCGTTGGTCCCGTTCTGATGAGTTGAAGCGAGCCAGCAGGTCCCCGAAGGCTTCCACGTCGCCGCTCGGCCACCTTGACAGCTCTTGACAGATGAGGCGTTGGCGAGCACGACGAGCCTGGATGAGCCGTGCTCGCCCTCCAGCGGTGAGGGTCAGCCGATGGGATCGACGGTCGGCGACGTCGACCTGCCTGATGATGAGCTCAAGGTCCTCGAGCAGTCTGATCTGTCGGCTCAACGCACCCTTGTCGATGCCGAAGTAATCACTAAGGTCCGCAGCTCGAGCACTTCCCAGGTCATGCAACCTGGCAAGCAACGCGTAGGCGCTGGCCTGCAGCTCGGGATGGACCTCGCGTGAGAGGTCTCTGGAGTTGGCGTGGGCACGACGCAGCAGGATGGCGAGTTCGTGCTCGACCTGGCTATACCCCTCTGGGATGCGCTCGGCCATGGTGGGCTCAGGTTTCGAAGTGTGGCCGCAGCGGGTAAGAGCTGTCCCCAAGAGCATCGGTTCGGGTGGCCAGGATCTGGTGGAGCTGAATACCGTTGCGTTCAAAGGCCAGCCGCGAGCCGGCCATGTACAGTCCCCAGATCTTCGCCGTGGCCAGGTCTGCTTCGGCGACGCATTCGTCCCAGTTCTGTTCCAGGTTCTCACACCAGCGTTGCAAA
>PMJN01000439.1 GCA_003157445.1 Micrococcales bacterium | reverse complement strand
CGCATCGTGTACATCCGCACCTTGGTCACCGGCAAGGACGGCACCGAGCCGGGCCGTTCGATAGAGGCGGTCGCCAACACGGGCCAGTACCTGTAGGGGCGCGGCGGGTGAGGTGACCTCTGATCTGGTGAGGTCCTGCGTCAACCCTGGCGCAGCTGGAATCAGGTGGTGCTGACGTCGGCACCGAACTTGGGCCCGACCTCATCCGGGGTGCCGACCTGGGTGAAGTCCGGGCTGCGGTGCAAGGCATTGTTGGGCGGGCTGTCCGTGCCACCTTCGCTGCGACCAGACGGGCTTCGTCTTGGTGCAGTCGGGCGCAGCAGATCTGCGCACAGCCCGACCGCAGGGCGCAGCCCTTTGCCGGTCGCGTGAGGTGGCCGACGTCTTGGCGGTCCACCGGTGGCCAGGGCGCCTCCAGGATGCCCACCGGTAGCCATGACCGAGAGCCACGTCGTTCTTGAATGCCACCAGGGAAGTGATCATCGGCGGCCGAGCTGTTCAGGTTCGCCTGCTGTCAGCTCATGGCAGGCTCCCGGACGTCGAATGTCGCGGTGCCCTGGACTCAGCGTGGGCGTAGATCGCCGCGAGATCGCAGGGATCGAAGATCGAGTGCGTGACAGTCTTACGGGTAGGCAGCGATGGTGCGCGTCGCCAGGGCACGCCAACCCAGCAGAGCGGTCCCCAGGAAGACGGTGGCCACCACGATGAAGGAGAAGGCTGTACCCGCGCCGGTCAGATCGCGCAGCACCATTCCGATCGCCACGGTGGCGAGCCAGAGCGGAATGGCATCTGGAACGCGCAGCGGGGCGCGACCGAAGGCGAACAGTAAGACCAGCCAGCCGGTTGCCACACCGGCGAGGAAGGGCCACGCGGTGATGGCTACGGCTAGCAGTGCGCCGCTCTCCCCATGGCTGCGCCGGCCGATGGCGGCGAAAAGGCAGATCAGGGCGGTGTCGAGAGCCAGCCCGGCAGTGATGCGCATGAGGTGACCCTAACAAGGGTGCCACCCAAGGTGTCGATCCTGAGGATCGCCGACAGTCTCACCTGACTGCATGGTGGCGATGCGCTTAGGCTGGCGGCATGACGGTGCGTCGAGTGATGGGGATCGAGACGGAATACGGCATCTCGGTGCCGGGCGATCCAACAGCGAACCCCATGTTGCTGTCCGGACACGTCGTCAACGCCTACGCGAGCCTGCGGGGTTCGCGTGGTGGTCGGGCCAGCTGGGACTATGAGGACGAGATGCCGTTGCGTGACGCGCGCGGTTTTGAGATACCCCGACAGTTCGCAGACGCCAGCCAGCTGACCGACGAGGAGGACCCCACGCTGGCCAATGTGGTGCTCACCAATGGTGCCCGCCTTTATGTCGACCACGCCCATCCGGAGTACAGCTCGCCTGAGGTGACCTCACCACGGGCGGCCCTGTGCTGGGACCGGGCGGGGGAGCAGATCATGCTCGAATCGGTCCGGCGCCTGTCGGGGGTGCCGGGCACAGCCGGTGTGAATCTGTACAAGAACAACACCGATGGCAAGGGCGCGTCATACGGCACGCACGAGAACTACCTCATGCGCCGTGGGACGCCGTTCTCGGACATCACCCACCACCTGATCCCGTTCTTCGTGGCTCGACAGGTGATGTGCGGTGCGGGCAGGGTCGGGATCGGTCAGGACTCGACGAACTCCGGGTTCCAGATAGCCCAGCGGTCGGACTTCTTCGAGGTGGAGATCGGCCTCGAGACAACCCTCAAACGTCCCATCATCAACACCCGCGACGAGCCGCATGCGGTAGCCGCGATCTACCGCCGGCTGCACGTGATCATCGGTGACGCGAACCAGTGCGACGTGGCGGGACTGCTCAAGATGGGCACGACCAGCCTGGTTCTGGCCATGATCGAGGACCAGGCCATTAATGTGGACCTCACCGTCCGCAAGCCTGTGGCCACCCTGCACGCGGTTTCGCACGACCCCGGTCTGCGGGAGCTTATCGAGCTTCGCGACGGGCGCACCATGACTGCCGTCCAACTTCTCTGGATCTACTACGAGCAGGCCGACCGCTACCTGCAGGCGCGCAATCCCGGCGCCATCGACGAAGACACCGCAGAGGTGATGTCGCGCTGGGCCTCGGTACTTACCAAGCTCGAGCGCGACCCGATGCAGTGCGCTCGCGAGATCGACTGGGTTGCCAAGCTTGCCCTCCTGCAGGGGTACCGGGACAGGGACGGACTCGACTGGTCAGATCACCGGCTCAAGGCCATCGACATCCAGTGGTCGGACATTCGCCCCGAGAAGGGCCTTTTCCACCGGCTTGCCGATCGCGGTCGCATCGAGTCGCTGACCGAGGATGCGGCGGTCAAGGCGGCCATCACCAACCCGCCCGAGGACACTCGCGCCTACTTCCGAGGTCGCTGCCTGGAGAAGTACTCAGCCCAGATCGCGGCGGCTTCCTGGGACTCTGTGATCTTCGACCTGCCGGGCCAGAGCGCCTTGCAACGGGTCCCCATGCTTGAGCCCCTGCGCGGTACCCGTGAGGGTGTCGGCGATCTGATAGATCGCAGCCCCGACGCAACAACACTTTTGCGGGAGTTGGCCGCCGCCAACGGTTGACAGCGGGTTAGGCTGCAAAAGACGAACGTTTTCCGGTGTTCTTA
>PMJN01000398.1 GCA_003157445.1 Micrococcales bacterium | reverse complement strand
GTCGAACTCGAGGTGGACCCGGACTTGTTGATCCCCAACGAGGATCTGTCGATCAGCCAGGGCGCCATTGCGCCCTGGGCTCAGGGATCAGGTTCTGCGGAGTACTTCCTGCGGCTGCTGGCCGCCCTCGGTGAGGATCTGAAGTTCTCTCTGGACATGCCGTGGAATTCTTTGCCGGACCGGGCCCGCGAGGCGATCATGCACGGTCAGGACTACAAGGTCCACGTCAAGTACCGCAACCGTTTTGGCCGGGACCGTTCCTACACCACCGGATTCGAGGGCGTGGTGCCGTTCGTCAAACGGCGGCACTCCGAGACGGACTCCGAGTGGTCGCGTGAACGGTATGAGGGCTACATGCGAGAGGTGCCGTGCCCGCAGTGCGATGGGGCACGGCTCAAGCCCGAGTCGCTGGCCGTCCTGGTCGGAGGTCAGAGTATTTCCCAGATCTGTGCCCTCGCGATCGCCGACTGCGCCAAGTTCCTGGCCGAGGTCGACTTCTCCTCGCGTGAGCGTCAGATCGCTGAGCGGGTCATCAAGGAGATCGAGGCTCGGCTGGGGTTCCTGCTCGACGTCGGTCTTGACTACCTCTCGCTGGACCGTCCGGCCGGCACCTTATCCGGTGGAGAGGCACAACGTATCCGGCTGGCAACGCAGATCGGCTCCGGGCTGGTCGGCGTTCTTTACGTCCTGGACGAGCCTTCGATCGGTCTGCATCAGCGTGACAACCACCGGCTGATCGAGACGCTGACCCGACTTCGGGACTTGGGCAACACCGTCATCGTCGTTGAGCATGACCAGGACACCATCAGCATCGCCGACTGGGTGGTGGACATCGGCCCGGGGGCTGGGGAGCACGGTGGCAACGTCGTCCACTCAGGCTCGGTCGCGGACCTGCTGCAGCATCCCGACTCCATCACCGGTGCGTATCTTTCGGGTCGCGAAGAGATCGCTATCCCGGCGGTCAGGCGCCCGCAGGACGGGCGGGTGGTCACGGTGGTCGGGGCTCGCGAACACAACCTCTACGATGTGGATGTCAGTTTCCCGCTGAACAATCTCGTTGCGGTCACAGGGGTTTCGGGTTCCGGAAAGTCGACGCTGGTCAACGACATCCTCTACATGGTTCTTGCCAACAAGCTCAACGGCGCTCGGCAGGTGCCGGGTCGGCACAAGACCGTCGAGGGTCTGGAGCACCTGGACAAGGTCGTACACGTCGACCAGGGGCCGATCGGGCGGACCCCGCGCAGCAACCCCGCAACATACACCGGGGTCTTCAACCACATGCGCAAACTGTTCGCAGAGACGACCGAGGCCAAGATTCGCGGCTACCTGCCCGGACGCTTCTCATTCAACATCAAGGGTGGTCGGTGCGACAACTGCTCCGGCGACGGCACGATCAAGATTGAGATGAACTTCCTTCCCGATGTCTATGTGCCGTGTGAGGTCTGCCATGGCGCGCGCTACAACCGTGAGACGCTCGAGGTGCACTTCAAGGGCAAGACCATCGCCGACGTCCTGGATATGCCGATCGAAGAGGCGTCGGAGTTCTTCGAAGCGGTTCCGGCCATATCGCGCCACCTGCGAACGCTGGTGGACGTTGGCCTCGGCTATGTCAGACTCGGCCAGCCCGCACCCACGCTCTCCGGTGGAGAGGCTCAGCGTGTCAAGCTCTCGACCGAACTGCAGAAGCGCTCGACAGGCCGGACGATCTACGTCCTAGACGAGCCGACCACAGGCCTGCACTTCCAGGACATCAACAAGCTGCTTGGGGTGCTGCAAGGGCTGGTCGACAAGGGCAACACCGTCATCGTCATCGAGCACAACCTTGATGTCATCAAGAACGCCGACTGGATCGTCGACATGGGTCCAGAGGGTGGCAACGGCGGTGGCCGGGTGATTGCTGAGGGGACTCCGGAGCAGGTCGCACTGGTCGAGGACAGCTACACCGGGCAGTTCCTGGCGCCGGTACTAGCCCGAGGCAAGCGCGCGACGAGTCTGACTGGCGCCAAGGTTTCCGCGTCGAGCGCCCAGGCTCTGGCAGTGAGGAAGAATGCGGTCACGAAAAGCGCAGCCAAGAAGACCGCGGTAAGGAAGAGCGCAGCCAAGAAGAGCGCAGCCAAGAAGGTGGCCGCACCGAGGACGCCCAAGGCCAAGGGCCGACTGTAGGGTTTCTCGCTCTAGGACCACGCAGACACTGGGCGGTCAGCCTGCAAGCCGTCGATGACGAGGTTGAGCCGTTCGGTGAAGAAGGCGATCATTCCTGCGACGCTCAGGGCGTCATGCATTGGGCGGGGTAGTCCCCGCGATGTCTGGAAGGCGTCGGCCCGGCAGCCGAGCGGTCCAGTTAGTGCCCAACGGCTTTGTACGCGCAGCCGCTGTGGCTTCAGAAGGCACCAGCAAAGCCCAGACGGCGCGGTGAGCACGAGGCGATCAGCCAGATGGGGTTGTGCCGATCGCCCAATACCCGAGCTCTTGTTCGCAGTGACCCGCGGGGCGCTGGCGTCGGTGACAGGAACGGCTTACGAAGGCACGACACACCCGGCTCCCAGACCCTCAGAGCACGCTCGCAGGGCGCTACGCCACCTGACATTGCCGCGGACCCATTGGGCCATTGTCTGAACCCGCAAGTGGCCCAGGTCGCCCGTCATCAGTGCGTTCATCCGCACGGCCACGCCATCATCCTGCGCGTGTTGGCCTACCCGCACAACACGTATGGGAGGTTTCTGATCTCGGTTGTCGCGTGCCGGCCTGTCAGTCTTCGCCGAGGTAGGCCTTGCGGACGGCATCGTTGACGAGCAGGTCTTTGCCCGTGCCTCGGATAGCGATCTTTCCGACTTCCAGGACGTAGCCGTGGTCCGCCAGACTCAGCGCTGCTTGAGCGTTCTGCTCGACCAGGAGAATTGTGGTGCCCTGTGACTGCAATGTCCTGATCGTCTTCATGATCACCTTCATCATCAGCGGCGACAGACCCATCGATGG
>PMJN01000359.1 GCA_003157445.1 Micrococcales bacterium | reverse complement strand
CCAGCTCGTGACCTTCTTGGAGATCACGTTGAGGCGGTTGCCCTGGATGGGCAGGTTCGTCTCCATGATGGTGGTCACCAGGTCCCGCAAAGACTCGGTCCACTCGGTGGCACGCAACACATGGTCGTAGACGTCCAGGAAGTACGGGGCCATCTCCTCGTGAACGATCTTGGAGTCACGGCGCATGAGCCCGTTGACGACCTCACGCATGGGCAGCACGACCCGACGCAGCGTCACCAGGCTCTTGCGAAGCTCAAAGCTACGGCGCTGCACATCGTTGTCGTGCAGTTGCTGGTCGAAGAGCGAGTCTTCGAGCAGCTCGATCTGCTCGTCCATGCTTTGGACCGCTTCAAAATGGCCGTCCACGACGTGGTCGATCAGTCCGTGCAGAAGGAACGCGACGCCGTGGTGTGCAAGGTCCTGGGACAGGTCCCAGCGGTCGATGACCTCGCCCATGTTGAACTGGTCGTCTTTACGCACGGTCACCAACACCTGGGGGGTGATGAATGCGGCCAGCTCGCTGCGCGTCAGCCGGCCGGTCGTGGTGTCCAGACGTACGGCGTACATGTTCAGGAACTGGTGGGTGCCATACCGGTCGAGCTTGGGGCGTTGGCGTGCGTTGACCGCGTCCGCGATCGCCAGCTCGTGCAGGCCGAGCTCCTCGGCGATCACCTGGAGGTCGTCGGCGTCGGGAGCAAGGAGGTCAACCCAGATGGCGGTGTCAGGCTGGTCGATGTAGTCGGAGATGTCTTCGACCGGGAAGTTGTCCTTCTCCACCCGGCCGGCTCGGTACAGCCGGGTTGTCGCCTTCTGGTCGGTCGCTGTTGTGGTGGTCACGCGGGCCTCTCGGCAAGGGGGAGCTGTGATGGGTACAGAAGGGCAAGATCGCTTTGTCAGTGTCTCATTGCGTTCAGCGTTCAGCGTTCAGCGATCGGCGGGCGGTGGTCGGGCTGGGTGACCGGTGGCACAGAGGTAGATCCTGGTCGTCACGGGAAAGGACTCCCCCCAGGATGCAGGTCAAGGCTGCTCAAGGGGGTCAGGGCGTGCCTCTTGCGTCCGTTGGTGTTGCGGGGGCACCGACGTGCGGGTTGTTGGGTCAGGCGGTATCGCGATCTTCGCTGTGAGCAGACTTTCCCACTTCCTTGCGGGGCTCGCAGCAGAGGCTGACGCAGTTACGGCCCTCGGACTTGGCGCAGTACAACGCGCTGTCGGCGGCGGCGATCAGCTCATCGGTGCTCCGGCCATGGATCGGGAAAGACGCCACGCCGAACGAGGCGGTCACTGTGATCTGCGATGGCCCGTGTCTGACAGGTGTGGACGCCATCACGTGGCGCAGCTGTTCAGCGCGCTGGATGGCTCCCTCTTGGGTCATACCGGGAAGGACCAGCAGAAACTCCTCGCCGCCGTAGCGGCAGATGATGTCACTTGAGCGCGCGTTGCACCGCATCTGGGCTCCGAAGACCCGCAGTACCTCGTCACCGGCAAGATGCCCGGCGCGGTCGTTAACTTCCTTGAAGTGATCAAGATCGATCATGATCACGCTGACTGGATGGCCCGTACGCTCTGCCAGGAGCAGTTCGCGTCTGAAGCTCTCCTCAAGGAAGCGGCGGTTGTAAAGGCCTGTCAGCGCGTCATGAGTCGACTGTTCACGCAGCTCATCCTGCAAGACCTGGACCGCACGCTCGGACCGGGTGCGTTCGGAAATGTCCATGAGCAGGCTAATCAGGACCGACCTGGTGCCGACGCGCATCACGCTGCTGTGACACTCGATGTCCATCACTGCGCCGTTCTTGCGCAGCCCGCGGAAGACGTAACCGAGCTGGTCGACCTCGCCTCTCAAACGCTTGTCAATATTGTCCGTGACAAGCCCGCGATCGCCTTCGACAGCGGTTTGCATCGGTCCCATTCCTCGGATCTCATCGCAGCTGTAGCCGAAGATCTCGTCGAACTTGGCGTTGGAGTAGATGAACTTGCCGTCCTCGATCAGCACAATGCCGACCAGGGACTGACTCACCAGCCCGCGGAACTTCGCCTCGGACTCGCGCAAGGCACGATTGATCTTTTCGTTCTCACGCAGCGCTGCTTCCAGCTCTGCGGTACGGCGGTGCACCTGGTCCTCCAGCATGATCGTTGTCTGGAACCTGCTGAAGTCGGAGCCCTGAGCATTGGTGTTCCGTTCGGAGCGGTCCATCAGCACCTGGATGATCTTGTTCAGGCGGACGATTTCGCCTGGATACTCGGGTTGGTCCGCGGCGGGGGCGCGGGTTGGCTCAGTCATCGCCGAGATCACCGATGGCAATGCCGGTCAGAGTCTGGTTGACATGCACACCGAGGTGTTGCTCGCCATAGCCACTGAAACCGACGACGTTGTTGTGCCGGAACACCTCCTCAACGCGATCGAGCAGTCCATGCTGGGTCATCTCCAGCTTCCGTAGGATGCAGTCGCAGCCAATCACCAGCTGCGGCTGGCCGATTGCCTCGTGTATCTCGGCAAACGCCTCCTGCAGATTCCCCACCAGATCCACACCGCGTGCCTCCCGCAAGACAAGCCCCTCCTCGATAGCGCAGAAGAAG
>PMJN01000503.1 GCA_003157445.1 Micrococcales bacterium | reverse complement strand
CGGTTCAACGTCGCCGGGGCGTTGCTGGTCAAGTTGTTCGGACAGCCCAGGATCGAGGACGAGCAATACGCCCAAAGGGCCGGGCGGGTGCGCGACGTCGGGGTCAAGATCGCCCTGTTCCGAACGGTCTTCCTCGTTGCACTGACATTGGTCGCCGCGCTGGCCACGGCCCTGGTCTATGGCGCAGGTGGTGTCATGGCGGTTAACAACACGCTCCAGGTGGGTGAGCTGGTCGCGCTGGCCGCGTTGCTCGGACGGCTCTACGGGCCACTGACGGCGCTGTCCAACGTGCGTGTCGACGTCATGACGGCGCTTGTCTCCTTCGAGCGGGTATTCGAGGTGCTGGATCTGGAACCTATTGTCAAGGAGGCCGCCAATCCCGTTGTCCTGCCGCAGCATCCGGTCTCGGTGGAGTTCGACGCAGTCGGGTTCGGTTACCCGTCAGCCGACGAGGTCTCGCTGAAGTCGCTGGAGACGGTGGCCTCCGGTGACCGGCGGGGCAGCGGCGCGGTTCTGCACGACCTGACCTTCTCGATCCGGCCGGGTGAACTGGTCGCTCTCGTGGGTCCCAGCGGCGCAGGCAAGACCACCATCACCAGCCTGGTCGCCAGGCTGTACGACCCCACGGCCGGCCAGGTCCGTCTGGATGGGACCGATCTGCGTGAGGTATCGATGGCCTCGCTTCACGAGGTCGTCGGCGTGGTGACCCAGGACGCGCACCTGTTCCACGACACCATCCGGGCCAACCTGGTCTACGCCAAACCTGAGGCCACCCAGGAGGAGATGATCTCCGCCCTGAAGTCTGCACAGGTGTGGGATCTGGTCTCCAGCTTGACTGAGGGCCTGGACACTGTGGTGGGCGACCGTGGACACCGCCTGTCCGGTGGAGAGAAGCAACGCCTGGCGATCGCTAGGCTGTTGCTCAAGGGCCCTGGTCTTGTGGTTCTTGACGAAGCCACAGCCCACCTTGACAGCGAGTCTGAGCTTGCGGTCCAACGGGCGCTGGACACAGCGCTGTCGGGTCGCACCGCCCTGGTGATCGCTCACCGGTTGTCAACGGTGCGCGGCGCGGATCAGATCCTGGTCGTGGTCGATGGACGCATCGTCCAACGTGGCAAGCACCACGATCTGCTGGCTCAGGGCGGCGTTTACGCGGACCTGTACAACACGCAGTTCGCCTCAGACACACGTACTGACCGCGTGGTCGAAGTCATCTGAGCTGCGGCAAGCCTTTTCTTGCGGCGCTGGCGATGTGAGGGCCTTGCGTCCCAAGAGCGCCCCGGATCGGCCGCGGGCTCGGCCCCTTAACGTGAGGGCCGAGCCTGGCGAGGTGCTACCCGTGGGACTTTAGAGGCTGCGGCAAGACTGGATGATCGGGATCTGTTTGTCTGTTTGGATCTGTGGGCCTTGTCGCGGCCGATGTAAGAGCCTGCGTCCTCGCGGACGGTGCCGTTGGCCGTCCTGTCTGCGACGACCTGGTCCATCGGTGATCTAGGGCGGGACTCTGTCCTTCAGGGTGGGCAGGAAGCCTGTGCTGGTCGGGTCGTTCCTGGTTGGCGACGTAGTCCGGACGATGCACAGTGGTGGGCCACCACGGGATGCGGCGAAGTACGACAAGGACCAGAGCCTGGCGCCCATCGCAGCCCGGTCTACCCGGCCAACGAAGTCCTGCCACAGTCGCCGCGACGGGGCGCCGTTGGGGGAGTTGACCAGGTGGGCGAGCGCTATCGCCGTGGTGTGTTCGACACGGAAGTGCTCAACCGGTGCGAACAAGCCATGGCGCGGATCCTGTGCGCCCACCAGGCACGGGCGGGGTCGTCGGTGTTGATCTTGGTGTCGCGGTCGTGGTGGCGCTGTCCACCGGCGATGATCAGCCCGCAGGGTTTGTTGGCCAAGCAAGCCGAGGGCTGGGCTCCTGCGACTCCAGCGCAGGCTCGCTCGTGCCCGGCGAGGGTCGAAGCGCCGCAAAGAGATGAAGACCCTGGTCGGCCAGTTGAAAGCCGAAGACGCCGGCCGCCGCAAGGACTGGGTGAAGGAGACCACCACCACCGACCTCGCCCGCCGCTTGGACCTGATCCGGGTCGAGAACCTCAGCATCACGGCCATGACCCGATCCGCACGGGGTACCGTCCAGGAACCGGGCAGCGGGACTGCCTACTCGTCCTCCTCATCCCAGATTCGGGTCTTCTTGACCTTCGCCGGTCTTGCCGGGACGGCGGCGCCCTCTGACCCTGGTGCCCACGGTTCGTCACGCTCGAGATACTCACGCCGGACCCAGACAAAGACCAGGACGAAGCCGACCGGGACCGCGAGCCACCACTGCAACGCGTAGGCAAGGTGTGGTCCCAGGTCGGTGACGGGCGGCGCTAGCGGCTGGGGGTGCTCGATGCGCTGCCCTGGCGGTCCGGTTTCCGAGCGCCGGATCAGGTATGCGCCATACAGCGCCGTGCCCGACTGTGCCCGGGCTTCGGCCAGATTGATCGACGCCAGCTGACCGTTCGACATCTTCCGTCCCAGACTCGGCTCACCCTGTCGCAGCCAGCCCGTGACGGTGATGACCCCGGTGGGGGTGGCTGGTGTTGTGGAGGGCTCTGCCGCCGTCCGTCCGTTGGGGATCCACCCCCGATCTACCAGCAAGGACGTGCCGTCGGACAGCTCTAGAGGAACCACGACCTCGTATCCGAAGACTCCATAGTTCGGACGGTTGCGGACGAGCATGACGTGCTCGGAGGCGTACCGTCCAGTTGCGGTGACCATCGTCCAGTCCTGGCCCTGGGCCAGGTCGACGTCGGGTCTGGGCATCGCGCTGGACAGTGGAACTGGGCTGGCGGAGTAGTGACTGTTGATTCGGTCGGCATTGGTGGTCTTGTCCTCGTGTCGGCCCCACTGCCATCGGCCCAGGAACACACAGGCGACCGCGAAGATCGCTGCGATCGCCAACATGTTGAGCCAACGACGCGACATCACCACCCTGAGCACCTGAGCACCGTACCGCCCTGCGTGTGGTCTATGAAGGGGCCCGCCTGTCGTGTCTGTGTCGCCAACGACATCTTTGGCCGGTCGCCACCGATCTGAGGCTCTCGCTCACGGACCGTGCAACCAGTGGTAGCTCTGGCTACTTGCCGGCCGAGGGGCCGCGGTGAACGCCCCAACCGGAGGTGCTTAGCGACGAGGAGCTGGCGAGGATCATCGCGCAGGTCATTGGCCGAGCAGTCCTGCTGGTCGCACTGGCCGGAGGGGAACCACTGTTAGAACGATTTCTTGTACGGGTGCCGGGATGGCGGAACTGTCTGCTTTGTTGGGCCGAGATGCGGCGGACATCTGCCGGCCACGGGCACCAACAAGCCGGTTCCCATCCGGTCCGGGTGGCCGGTGTCGTCCATCGGCGGCTGAGGACCGGCCGGGTTGTCAGCGCCGGCAATACTGTGGGGCGGGTCAGCTCATCTCGTCGGTAAGCTCGGAGACCGGGACGGCGTCTTTCAGGAACCCTCGTTTCGACAAGAAGTCGGACAGCGAGTCAGCATGGTTCTCGCAGGCCAGCCAGGTCTTGCGCCGCTCGGGCGTGTGCAGCTTCGGGTTGTTCCACAACAAGCCGTATGCCGCATTGACGCGGCAGCCCTTGGCGCTGCAGACGACTGTATGGTCATCAAGCTTAGACAGGTTCGTGTTCATCCGGAGGCTCCTCATCAGGGCGACGGGGCGAGAGCTGTGGAGCCGTAACGTCATTGGGCGTCACCGGTCCAGGCGCCGTGCTCCCCCGAGGCCTCGTAGCGTTTGCCACCACGACGGCGAAATAGGGGAGGATCACAGCGGCGATGACAAGGCCCCAACCTACCACCGTCCAATGGAGCACGGGGATCACGATGGCCGCGAGAACGAAACACGTGGTACGAATCCCCATGGACACCAGATAGCGCCGCATCCGCCCGTTCTGGTCGTCCTGAAGCGACTCAGGCAGCCCCGTGACGGAGATCACCTGTTCCTTGGCACGGGAGACGCGTTTCCTCACACAGACGACAATATGCCGGGCAATCCCAGGGTGCATGCGAGGTACTGGCCAGTAGTCGGCTAGCGTCCTCCTGCCCGCCCATATAGAGAGCGCGCCCGATCACCGAACATGTGTTCGGCCAAGCTCTGGTGGAGGAAACCGATGTCTGAGGCTCGCAATGTGCTGATAACGGGAGGCAACCGCGGTATAGGACTCTCGATCGCGAGGGCCTTTGTGAGCGCCGGGGACAACGTTGTGATCACCCATCGAACAGGTCAGCCTCCGCAGGGACTGCAGGGCGTGACCTGTGAGGTGACGGACAGCGAGTCGGTGGATGCTGCGTTCACGGCCGCCGAAGAGAAGCTCGCAGGACCGATCGAGGTGCTCGTGGCCAACGCAGGAATCACCCGTGACGGCCTGCTGATGCGGATG
>PMJN01000222.1 GCA_003157445.1 Micrococcales bacterium | reverse complement strand
ACTACCCTTGCGGCGTGGCCTGCGTACCCTTGGCCCGCGAAGATGGCAGAGTTCGTTGTTAATGGGCGACTCAGGAGAGGGCGATGCAAGACCTGCAACTGATCGGCGTGCATGAGGACGGTGAGCACCTGCTGCTCGTCGGAGCCGACGGCGAGCGCTTCCAGATGCCTGTCAACGAGGCGTTAAGGGCTGCCATCCGGCGCGATCGGCCGCGCCTTGGACAGCTTCAGATCGAGGTTGACGGCGGGCTGCGGCCCCGCGATGTCCAGTCACTGATCCGTGCAGGCCACTCGTGCGAAGAAACTGCCAGCCGAGCTGGCTGGTCGGTCGAGAAGGTCCATCGCTACGAGGGCCCGATCCTGGCCGAGCGTGAGCATGTGGCTGGCCTGGCACAGCGAGTCCGTCTGCGATCCCACACCAGTTTCTCCAGCGGCGCCAGCGCACCCACCCTCTCGGCACGGGTCAACGAACGACTCAAAGCGCGTGACGTGGAGGTCCCTGACGCTAGCTGGGACTCCTGGCGGACCGAGGGTGGCCCCTGGACCGTTGTGCTGACCTTCGCCGCCGGTGGACGCCAGCGCCAGGCGTCGTGGAGTTTCGACCTTGCCGACCGAACCGTTTCAGCCATGGACGACGAGGCTCGCTGGCTCAGCGAGGAGGTGGAGGAGGCCAAGGGACCGATCCCGGCGTTGAGGCTGGGCCCGACGGCGGGGCGGGACACCACGGTCTACGACGTGGAAGCCGAGGGAGGCCTTCAACCGGCCACCCGAAACGACCGCCAGGAGGACCCACTTGATCTGATGACCGCAATGCGCAAGCGCAGCAACGCGCGCGGCCGGCGCAAGAGTGGCGGCCGCAGTACCTCAGTCCGGCAGCCCAGTGCGGCCACGACTTCCCCAGAGGCTGACACCCAAGCCGCCGAACAGGCACTGCCTCTGCAAGACCTCAAGCCCGACCCCGAGCCAACCCCGCTCGGGGAGTCCGACCTGGCTGCCTCTTTCATCGAACTTGATGATGAAGGTTTGGCCGCAGAAGGCAACGCTACCGACCAGTTGTCACCCGCCCAGGATGACAACGCCGACGAGCCTGTGGAGAAAGACGCTCGCCAAGGCCATCCACAAGCGCGGCCGAAGCGAGCGACTCACGAGGCTACCCGCAAGACCGGCCGACCCAGCGTCCCTGCCTGGGATGAGATCATGTTTGGCTCAAGGCCGGGTGGCGATCGTTCGTCGCACTGACGACCAGGGGGCGGCCAACCAGGAATCAGGGTTGTTCCGTGGACGGCTGGATCGGGCAGAAGTCCAGTTCGAAGGGCAGGACCTCGGGCGAGGACGCCGCGCTCCGGGCAGCATACGAAGTCATTCTGCGCATGTAATGGCGCCGACACAGGACCTCATAGTGCACCCGTGCGACCTCGCCGGTGGTGATGTCCCCCAGCGCGACCTGTGCTCCCTCCACGACCATCACGCCCTTAACGACCCGGGCATTCTGAGTGGCCCGTTTGCCGCACCAGCACAGCGCTTCAACCTGTAGTGCCTGAACCCGGTCGGCCAGCTCGATCAGTCGCTGGGATCCCGGGAACAGTGCCGTCCTGAAGTCGGCGGTGATACCGAATGCATACACGTCGATCCGCATCTCGTCCACGATGCGGGCAAGCTGTTCGATCTGTACCGGAGTGTAGAACTGTGCCTCGTCGCAAATCAGGTAGTCCACCCGTTGGCCGCTGACAGCCCGGCTGACGATGACGTCCCAGAAATCAAGATCGTCAACCACCTCCAGGGCACTGGTGGTCAAACCAAGCCGCGAAGACAGCACCGACTCGCCAGCGCGGTCGTGCTTGGTGAATATCAGCCCGGCCCGCCCGCGGGCGGCGTGGTTGTGGTCCATCTGCAGGGCCAGGGTGGACTTGCCGCAGTCCATCGTGCCGGAGAAGAAGACAAGTTCAGCCATGGCGCGGCGCTGCCGGGGTTCGACCGGTCATGAACGCTTCACGATGTCGCTGGCGGGCACAGCCAGGAGCGGCACTGCCACCTCCGCCGGGCTGAGGGATCCGTGAAGGCCCAGCAACGCCAGGAGTGCTGGGCGTGCGGTCCGTGAGTCCACTATCGCGAAGTTGTCACGCATTGCTACGACGATGTCGCCGATCCGAGGCAGCACTTGCTCTGAGACGACGCCGAACAGACCCTTTGCCACCGCCTCGTCCCGACTGAGCACCCATGCCCGTGGCTCCACCCGCTCGCGCCAGGTGGCAAGGACGTCGTCGGCGGCCCCCGGTTGGCAGTACAGCTGCAGCGCTCGGGGTTCGCCGCCCACGTGCCGCACGTCGCCAGCCAGCTCCGAGTCATGGGCAAGGTCGATCCGCAAGGCGTGAGGAGCATCAACCATGCCATGGTCGGCCGTGACATAAACAGAGGTGTCCGAGGGCACGCCGGCCACGAGGCGTGCGAGGGAACGGTCAATCAGCTCAAGCTCGTCACCCCACTCCCAGGACTGGCAGCCATGGACATGTCCAACCTTGTCGAGTTCTCCCCAGTAGAGATAGACAAGTGCACGTTTGCTGCCCCGAACTGCTGCCAGAGCGCAGTCCACCCTGCCATCAAGAGAACGTGCCGCCTTGAAGCTCCCTCCGCGCAACGCCGCGTTGGTCAGCCCAGAGCCGTCGAAGAAGCCCGGGCCGATCCGGACGACCGTTAGGCC
>PMJN01000536.1 GCA_003157445.1 Micrococcales bacterium | reverse complement strand
GGAGGACACAGCCTCAGTCGAACTTGCCGGCAGCGGGGCGGTGCCTACGCTCAGCCAGCTGGCGTGGCGGCGCCGGGCGAGGTGGGCGTGGAGGGCGGTGTCGTGCTCGTTGTGGGCGCTGGCGTCGGTGTTGGCTGGGGAACCTGTGCGACCGTCAGGACGATCTGGGTTCCGGTGTCGACGATCTCGCCGGTGTGGGTCTGGCCCAGCACGGTGCCCTCTGGCAGGCTGCTGTCCACGAACTGGGTCGTGTACGTCAGCCGCGCGTTCGTCAGGGTCTGTTGAGCGTCACTGCGGTTAGAGCCAACCACATTGGGCACCTTGACCTTGCCACTGGCCACCTTGAGTACCACTGTCGAGCCTGCCGCTACCGTCGAGTTGGCCGCGGGAACGGTCGAGATCACGTTGCCCTTGTTGACGCTGGAGTCATCGACGGACACCACCTGACCAACCACCAGGCCGGCGGTCTGGATCGCAGCCTGGGCAGAGGCGGTCGTAAAGCCTGTCACGTCTGGTACCGGCACCTGGCCCGGACCGGTGGAGACGGTGATTTTGACCGTCGACTTTCGCGGGCGCTGCGCACCGGCCTGCGGGTTCTGAATGATGACACTGCCCTTTGGCACAGCACTGCTGGCAGCGGTGGAGACTTGGGGCACAAACCCCGCAGACTGCAGGCTGGTGACCGCCTGGTTCTGGGTGAGGTTGACCACCGAAGGCACGGTCACCGTGGCTGCGGCCGTGCTACCGCCCAACATTGCCTTGCCTGCCAGACCGACCAGGACCAATGCGGCGATGACGGCCAGCGCGAGCAGGACGTAGGTCGCTTTGTGGCGTTGGGGTGGCTCTTTGGATGGGTCGTGTCCGACGGCCGGCAAGGTCGCGGTGTTGTGCTGCGGGTCGCCTGGGGGTCCCACGATCTGGGTAGGGTCGGCCTGGGCCATCGCTTCGGTGGCCAGTCCAGCTGCGCTCAGCGCTGCACCTGCGGAGCTCCCGCGGGCCGCAGCGCTGATCGGCCGGCCGCTGCGGGCGGCGGCAAGGTCGGAACGGAACTGGGTAGCGTCCTGGTATCGCGCGTCCCGGTCCTTGACCAGAGCGTGCAGCACCACGGCATCGAGATCGGCGCTGAGACTCGGCTGGTAAACCGACGGCGGCTGGGGCACTTCGCCTACGTGTTGGTAGGCGATCGAGACCGGGGAGTCTCCGACGAACGGCGTACGGCCGGTGAGTAGCTCATAGAGCAGGCACCCCGTGGAGTAGAGGTCGGAACGGGCATCGACCGTATTGCCCTGTGCCTGCTCTGGTGAGAGGTATTGGGCGGTGCCGACTACGGAATGGGTCTGGGTCATGGTGGCGGCCGTGTCTGCGATGGCGCGGGCGATACCGAAGTCCATCACCTTGACTGCGCCCGCAGGGGTCAGCATGACATTTGCCGGCTTAATATCGCGGTGTACGATGCCCATCCGATGGCTGTAAGACAGCGCGTCCAGGACCCCCTCGGTGACTCTGGCAGCCTCGTCCGGCTCCATGACTGTCACTTCGTTGAGGATCTCGCGCAAGGTGCGGCCTTCGACGTACTCCATCACGATGTAGGGCAGGGCTATCTTCCCGCCACCACTTTCGGTGTCCTCGTCCTCGCCAGAGTCATAGACCGCGACGATGGAGGGGTGGTTGAGCCCTGCCGCAGACTGGGCTTCGCGGCGGAACCGGGCCAGAAACGATGGGTCGCGGGCCAGGTCCGAGCGGAGCATCTTGATCGCCACAGTGCGGCCGAGCCTGGTGTCGTGACCCGCGTGGACTTCGGCCATTCCGCCGCGACCAATCAGCTCTCCGACTTGATACCGCCCGCCCAGCAGACGAGTTGCACTGTTCACTGCTTGCCATCCTTTGCGTTGTTGTGGCCCCTGGCCTTGCCCTTTGCCCGGTTGAGCTGGCCGGGCGTCGGTGAGTTGCCAGTGGGTGGCGCGATCTCGGTTGTGGCGCCAGTGCTCTCAGTCGCGCTGTTGTTGTTCGAGGAAGATGGGCCGGTGGGCGTGGCCATGGGAGTTGGGGTGCTGTTGCTGACGCCCGGTGCGGCGAAGGCCGCGAAAGCGATGAACGCCGCCGCGGCGCCGGCCGCTGCCAGAAGCCAGGCAGGACGTACTCGAGATCGTCGATAACGAATGCCCGCAGGCTCGGCCGCCACGGCTTGCGCAGGCATGGTCTGGGTTCGTGTCGGCATGGTTTGGGTCTGTGGTGGCGCGGTTGGCCCGGGCAGTGCTAAGGCGGCCAGGCCCAGCGCAGGCAGGACCAGTGCCCCGGCGGCTGGAACACCCGAGGCGAAGGTGGTCTCCGGGTTGCCGAGGGCATGGGCCATGGAGGCGGCGGTTGCTGGACGCTCCGCTGGGTCCTTGGCCAGGGCAGCATTGATCACGGTGCGGAGCCCGACTGGGACGGTGTCGGGCAGTTGAGGTGTCGGTTGGTTGAGGTGCGCGAGGGCTGTTGCCACTGCGGTCTCGGCCTCGTACGGGCGCCGACCGGTGAGCATCTCATGTCCGACAACGCCCAGGGCGTAGATGTCGCTGGCGGCAGTCGCACTCTTGCCCCTGACCTGCTCAGGGGCGAGGTACTGGGCAGTTCCCAGGACCTGGCCGGTCTGGGTCAGCGGTGCGGTGTTCACCAGGCGGGAGATGCCGAAGTCCGTGAGTTTGACCGTGCCAGCGGGGGTCATCAGGATGTTGGCAGGCTTGACGTCGCGATGTACGACTCCGCCCTGATGGGCAGCTTCCAATGCGGTCGCGGCCTGGATGAGGATCGACGTCGTCACCTGCGCTGACAACGGCCCATGGTCGGAGATGATCTGGCTCAGTGGCTGTCCGGCAACGAGCTCCATCACCAGGTAGGCCGAGCCGTCGTCCTCGCCATAGTCGAACACCGTGGTGATGTTGGGGTGGTGCAACGCGGCGGAATATCGGGCCTCTGCCCGGAAACGCTCGAGGAATCCGCTCTGCTGGCTGAGTGCGGGGTTCAGTATCTTCACCGCGACGGTGCGGCCCAGGACGGTGTCGGTGGCCGACCAGACCTCGCCCATGCCGCCGGCCGCGATGCGATCGGTCAGGGCGTAACGGTCACCGAGAATCGTGCCTGCGTTGGGACTCATGGCTTCAGCACCGCCTCCATGACCGCGCGTGCGATCGGCCCGGCGACCGCGCCGCCGTAGGCCTCACTGCCCGCGTTCCCACCGTTCTCCACGACCACAGCGATGGCGACCTGCGGCTTGGTGGCAGGCGCGAACGAGGTGAACCACGCGTCGGGGTTGCCGCCAGCGGCGAGCTGTGCGGTGCCGGTCTTGCCGGCAACGGTGATGCCGGGAATCTGGGCTGGGGTGCCCGTGCCCGACTGGACGACAGTGACCATCATCCGGGTCAGCGCAGCGGCGACGGCGGGGGTGACCGCCTGAGAGAGCTGCTGGGGCTGGGTCTGGTCGATGATGTCCAAACTGCTGTTTCGGCTGTCCTTGACCAGGTAAGGGGTCATGACCGCGCCGTTGTTGGCGATGCCAGCGCTGACCATCGCCATTTGAAGCGGCGTCACCCGCACGTCGTACTGCCCGATGGCGGCTTGTGCCGACTGCGGCGCATTCAGCGGCGGGACGCTGCTCGCCGTGACGCGCATCGGCACATGTAGCGTGTCACCGAAGCCGAACTTGGCAGCTTGGGCACGCAGCGCGTTGCCACCGAGGTCAAGCCCCAGCCAACCAAACGCCGTGTTGCAGGAGATCTCGAGAGCATGCGTCAGGGTCGTCTTGTCCCCCGGGCCGCAGGGCTGTCGGTCGTCGGTGGGCAGGTGGGCGGTTGACTGCGGCAGGGCGAGCGTTGCCGGGCCGGGGATCTGTGACGACTCGGTGAACTTGCCGGAAGACAGCGCCGCCGCAGCCGTGACCAGTTTGAAGGTGGAGCCCGGCGGGTAGAGGTCCCCAGCGATCGCGCGGTTGACCGCTGGGTTGCCCGGAGCCGCATTCAGGGCCTTCCAGGCCGCGGCAACGGAGTTGAGGTTGTGGCTTGCCAAGGTCCCTGGGTCGTACTGCGGGTGACTGACCATCGCCAGGATGGCCCCGGTCTTTGGATCCAGCGCGACGACGGCACCGCGCTGGTTACCCAGAGCCTGGTCGGCAGCCGTCTGTGCCTTCGGATTGATGGTGAGCTCGAGGCTGGCCCCGCTGGGAGGCTTACCGGTCAGCATGTCTAGCACTTGCCGGTAGAAGAGCTGGTCGGACTGCCCGGACAGAAGGGAGTCCTCGGAGCCTTCAAGGCCGCCGCCGGCGCCATAGGTGAAGGAGTAGTAACCAGTGACCTGCGAGTAGAGCTTGGCCGAGGGGTAGGTGCGGACGAACTTGTACCTGTCTTTGATCGGGACGGACTTGGCGATGGGTGAGCCGTTGACCAGGATGGCGCCGCGCTGGCGGGAGTAGCCGTTGAGCAGGGTGCGATAGTTGCCAGGAAGGTTGTCGATGCTCTTAGCCGTGACGAACTGGACCCAGGTCGTGGAGAACAGCAGGCTGCAGAAGAGCAGGGCCACGACATAGGACAGCCGGCGGATCGGTTTGTTCACTGCAGCCTCACAACCTGGGTGTGGGCCGCGGATGCGGCGGCCAGCTCTTCCGGATCAGGCAGGGGTCTTCTGGACTGGTCACTGATCCGCAGCAGGATGGCCACCAGGGACCAGTTGGCCAGCAGGGATGAGCCGCCGTAGGAAAGGAAGGGCATCGTCATGCCGGTGAGCGGGATGACCCGCGTGACGCCTCCGACGACCACGAAGCACTGCAGTGCAAAGGAGAAAGACAGCCCGACCGCCAGCAGCTTGCCGAAGCCGTCCCGGACGCCGAGGGCGGCACGCAGGCCGCGCTCGACCAGCAGCACGTAAAGCAGCAACAGGGCGAAGAGACCGACCAGCCCGAGCTCCTCACCGAAACTGGGGATGATGAAGTCACTCTCGGGGAAGTAGGTCAACTGGGGGTGACCAAGCCCCAGCCCGCTACCCAGGAGACCGCCCTGCGCCATGCCCATCAGGCCCTTGGCCAGCTGGTCACTGACGGCCAGAGCCTTGGGGCCGAACGGATCCAGCCACAGGAGAACCCGCACTTGGACGTGTTGGATCACCAGGTTGGCGAAATACGAGCCGGCACAGAACAGGATCAAGCCGATCGCGATCCACGAACGGCGCTCGGTGGCGACATAGAGCATCGCGACGAAGACACCGAAGAACAACAGTGACATGCCCAAGTCCCCCTGGAAGACCAGGACCGCGACACTGGCTAGCCAGGCGATCAGGATGGGACCGAGGTCCCGCGCCCTGGGCAGGCCGATCCCGAGGAACCGGCGTCCGACCATCGACAGGACATCGCGGGTCTCTACCAGGTAGCCGGCGAAGAAGATGACCAGCAGGATCTTGGCAATCTCAGCCGGCTGCAGCGACAAAGGCCCGATACCGATCCAGATCCGTGAGCCGTTGATGCTGCGACCGATGACCGGCAGCAGCGGCAGCAGGAGCATTCCCAGGCCGACAGCCATGGCAGTGAAGGTGAACCGGCGCAGCTGGCGGTGGTCGCGCAATGCGACGATGACCCCGGCTGCAATGAGGACGGATAACGCGCTCCACATCAGCTGTTTGGGCTCGAGAAGTTTGCTCCCGGTGCGCCCGTAGGCCAGGTCCAGCCGGTGAATCATCACCAGGCCCAGCCCATTGAGCAAGGTCGCGATCGGCAGCATGAGCGGGTCGGCATAGGCGGCCCGCCAGCGCAGCACCAGATGGAAGCCGACCGAGAGGAACAGCAGACCAAAGCCGTACTTGATCAGGTCCGGCGGAAATGTCCCGCCCATCGCGAGCCCGACGTCCAGGTAGGCCACGAGCACGATCGCGATGGCCAGCAGCAGGAGCACCAGCTCGACATTGCGTCTGGTGCGAGGACGGAAGGAGGTGACTGTGCTCATGGCTTGGAGGTTCCGCAGCTGCCGCCGGTGGCTTTGGTGCTCTGGCACTGGATCGACTGCGCCCGCAGGTCGGCCACGAGCCGACGTGCGTCTTGGCTACTGGTGGTGCTCACGGTCGAGGCGACTTGGCTGCGGTAGAACTCCGGCAGGTCGCTGAGCGCGATGTTGCTCTTGTCGATCACATGCGAGAGCTCCCACGGACCAACCTTCTGGAAGACTCCCTGGTAGATCGCGACGTGACCGTTGGCATCGCCGACGTAGTACTGCTGCTGTGACCAGTTGTATGCCGCGTAGCTGCCACCTACGATCGCGGCCAGGACCAGAGCAACCAGTGCAACGATCTTGACCCATCGAAAACGGTGAGTGGGTGGTTCGGCATCGACCAGGCTGGCGGTCTCGGTCCGTTCCGCCTCGTCGGCATCGGTGCCACGAGCCTCACGCGACAGGGCCGCCGCCTTTTCTGCGGGGGTGACTGGTATCGCCCGGGTGGTGACCCGGTGTTCGGCCGCCGCGCCCACGACCTCCTGTGCCGTGGGCGGCGGCTCGTCCTTGTCGAGGTCGACGATGTCGCCGATGATGCAGGTCACGTTGTCAGGTGCACCGGCGCGCATGGCCAGCTCCACGAGCTGGTCGGCCGCTTTCCCCGGCGGGTCGGCCTGGGCGAGGATCGCCTGGATGGTGTCCCGTGCCACGAAACCGGACAGACCGTCGGAGCAGAGGAGATAGCGATCCCCGACGTGGGTTTCGCGCATGGCCAGGTCGGGCTCATCCTCGTGCTGTCCGGTCAGGACCCTGGTCACCAGCGAGCGCTGCGGATGACCCTCGGCCTCTGCCTCGGTGATCCGGCCCTCGTCGATCAGGCTCTGAACAAACGAGTGGTCGTGCGTAATCTGGGTGAGAATGCCATCGCGCATGAGGTAGGCGC
>PMJN01000436.1:833-2709 GCA_003157445.1 Micrococcales bacterium | reverse complement strand
GCCGTCAGCCGCGGTGATCTGCTGCCCGCCAACAGTGCGGACATAGCGTGCCATCTTCGGGTCCCAGACGAAGTCCACACTCGTGGACCCGACCAGCGTGCTAACCACTGGCGCAACCTTGGCCCCGGAAAGATGCGGGTCAGTGACCGCCCAGGTGAACCCCACGTTTCGCACCCCGACCGCCTTGACAGCCCCGCTGACCGCTGCCAGGTCAGTAACCAAGTTGTACGGTGCCGCCCGCGCGAGGTCGCGGTGGAAGCCCGCCTGCCCGCGGTCGTTGATCAAGCTATACAAACCCGAGCGGTCCAGGGTTGGCAGGGCGTTGCCCCCGCCGCCGGAGGCAACCAGGATGATCCTGCCGTAGGCGCCCAGCAGTTCCGGGTCGCTAGTGCGGACGCTGCGGACCGCCCGAACCTGGGGCTTGGCGCTGGCAAACACAGCCACCATCCGGGAGAGTCCACCCTCGGCCTCCTCGATGTAGATCACATCGGCCTTATCCAGGCCCATCGAGGGCCGGCCCGCCTCGGTGTCATCGACCTTGACAGCGACCACCGGACCGATCGGGACCGGCCCCAGCCCGGTCAGCGGGTTAACTCTCATCATTGCTGGTGGGGGCGCTGTCACAGCGGCATTCGGGCTCACGGCCACCGAGTGTGTCGCAGCCTTTGGCATGACATAGCCGCACCCGTCTAGCGCTGTTAGCCCCAGGAGGCCGACGGCCGCGGCCGCGGTCAACCGCAGGGCCTTCGAGGCGGTGCCCTTAAAGACCTGCCATCGGAGACTGTTGGTGCTCACAGGTGATCCATGCCTGGCATTATCAACCATGGCGGCACTACTGACAGATGTGCCCGGGTCTCCACCAAGTCTCAGGACCTGAGCGGCCGCGACAGTGCTCGAAATGAGCGCCCGAAACACGTGCGGACTCGGTACCTGGTGCGCCCGGCTCATCGCGGCCTAAAGCCACGCCACGCTCGTCGAGACAGGGCCGGCTTCTTCCAGACAGGCACCCGAAGCGGGTCGGTGACCGGTCACCGATCGGTCTTGCGGTGATCGCTGACTTGCCTTTGTTGGTGCTCACGACTGCACCATTGAGCTTGGGACTCGGGGCTGGACCGCCAGGGTCGCGCACAACCCGCCGCGTTGGAACCTCCGGTGGTCACGCTGGAGTGATTCGGTCGGTCGGGCCATGAGGCCCGACCGACCGACGATCTCGCTGCATCCACAGGCATGTTGGTGTCCGTGCACGACCTCAGGACAGGTGATGGACCTCCTGAAGTCCGTACACGGGCGTCGGGATGCCCTCGTACCTCGCCTTGAGCTGAAGCGCGAGATACAGCGAGTAGTGCCGCGACTGATGCAGGTTGCCGCCGTGAAACCACAACGCCGCCTGCTGGGTCGGCTTCCACATGTTNNGTCGCATACACGACCAGATCAGCCTGCAGTGAGGTTCCGTCCTGCAGAACAACCGAATCCTCGGTCAGCTCCTTGACCTGGCCGCGGGCGAGCTTGACGTCACCGTTGGCAACCAGCTCGGCCGAACCGACGTCGATGTAGTAGCCGGAGCCGCGCCTCAGGTACTTCATGAAGAGCCCGGATCCGTCGTCGCCCCAGTCGTGGTCGAATCCTGCGGCCTCGAGCCGGTCGTAGAAGTCCTGGTCGCGCTCGCGCATCTGGTCGTAGAGCGGGATCTGGAACTCGTGCATGATGCGGTATGGCAGTGAGGCGAAGGCCAAGTCAGCCTTCTCGGTCGTCATTCCACCGGCGACGGCCTGCTCGGAGTAGAGCGCGCCCAGACCGATGTCCATGAGCGTGTCCGACTTTACGATGTGCGTCGACGAACGCTGGACCATCGTTACGTCGGCGTCCTTTTCCCACA
>PMJN01000436.1:0-809 GCA_003157445.1 Micrococcales bacterium | reverse complement strand
GGTCGCAGGATGACCGGCTGCCCGTCCCGCTCGACTTCGACTGTCCACTGGCTGGCCGACTCGTCGTAGTGCGCGCTCTTTGCCTCGGTGTTGCTCCAGTAGTTCAGCTCCATGATCTTGGTGTAGGACTCGAGCCAGTCAGCCACCTTGTCCTTCGGAGCGAACACTGGCCAGTTGTCCGGGAACTTGAGGTACGGCATGTGGTCGTACCAGACTGGGTCGTGCAGGCACAGTGACTTGTAGCGGCTGCGCCACTGGTCACCCGGGCGTCCTCGCTTGTCAATGACGATCGTGGGGACGCCGAGCTGCCGCAGCCGAGCGCCGAGGGCGATGCCGCCCTGCCCGCCACCGATGACGAGGGTATATGGCTGTGTCGCGTACCCGAGCTCCTTGCCTTCTCGTTCCCGTTTCTCCGTCCACGTCTCCCGATCACGGTTGGCACCGTGCTCAGCACCCATGGGACGTGCCGTGCCTCTGGGCTCCTCATGTCCCTTCAGCTCGTACAGCGTTGTGAGCAGCGTCCAAGCGCCTTCGTCCTTGAGCCGCAGGTGACCCTTGGCACGGCCCGTGTCGGTCTCGAACTCGATCCAGGCCTCGGTGACTCCGTCAGCCTCGGTCGGCTCCTCGCTGGTGCGGAATCCGGACGGGTTGGTGTCGTCGAGCCGGCTGCGCAGCATGTGAGCGACGCCGTCAGGCCCCTCAACCGTTGTGATGTTCCAGGTGAACGAGACCAGGTCGCGCCAGAAGCTGTCCGTGGCGAACATCCCGGCTGCGCGCTGGACGTCTCGGGCGGCCAGGGCTGCCTCGAA
>PMJN01000283.1 GCA_003157445.1 Micrococcales bacterium | reverse complement strand
GACGACGCCACCGGCGCCGGGGGGCGCCTGCAGGGCAAGTTCGGCAAGCCCTTCGTGGTCGACACCTAGCAATCCGGCTACGGTGCTGAGCACGCGGGCGGCGTTGAGGGTGGCGACGAGCGGCAGGAACAGTCCGCTGGCATCGGCGAATCCTGCAACGGTGCCGGTTTCATCGCTGCAGGGGGTGTCGGTGACGGCGAAGACGGTGCCGCTGGTGCCCACGGACACGATCACGTCTCCCGTTCTTGCCCCCAAACCCAGGGCTGCTGCGGCATTGTCGCCCGCGCCGGCGCCGAGCACGATCCGGGTGCCGATCCCTGCCTGGGACAGAGCATCGGCGCTGATGGTGCCTGCCGAAGTGCCGGCCTGGAGTACGCGCGGCAGGATAACAGTAGAGCCGTGGGCGGTGCCGTGGCCTGCGGCAGGCCCGGTGGACGCTTCGACCGCAGGACGGCCGAAGGCCAGCTCGAACAGGTTCAGGTCATACTGCCCGGCGGCCGGATTCCAGTATCCGGTCCCGCTGGCGTCTGACCGGTCCGTGGTGAGTTCTTCCAGCGCCGGGCCCCGGTGGCTGGTTGCCGCGGGACCGAAGCCGCGCAGCCGCCAGGTCAGCCAGTCGTGCGGGAGAGCGACGGCGGCAACCCTGGCTGCGTTCTCTGGCTCGGCGTCGCGGACCCATCGGACCTTGGCAATTGTGAAGGAGGCGACCGGAACTAGCCCGGTGCGCCGTGCGAGCTCGGCGGCGCCGACCTCCCAGGTCAGCGCCGCGGCCGCGGCGGCGGAGCGGGTGTCGTTCCACAGCAGGGCTGGCCGGATAACGCGCCCTGCGTCGTCGAGCAGGACCATGCCGTGCTGCTGGGCACCGACTGATAGCGCCGAGACGTCGGCCAGTCCTCCGGCGTCCTCGATGGCCAACTGCAGTGCCTGCCACCACAGTTCCGGGTCTATCTCGGTGCCTTCGGCGTGTGGGGCGCGGCCGGAGCGCACCCTGGTGCCGGTGTCGCTGTCGACAATCTCCACCTTGCAGCTTTGTGTGGAGGAGTCCACGCCGGCAACCAGTGTCATGGAGGGTCTAGCGAGCGCCGAGCAGGTGCTCGATGAAGAGCTGCTGCAGCTTCACGAAGCCGAAGCCCTTGCCGCCGTAGTAGGCCTCGGTGTCAAAGTCTTCATAGGCGGACTTATCCGCCAGCAGGGCCTCGTAGCCTTCGCCCGGGTTTAGCGTCGGCTCATGGATCTCGGCGACCCGGGAAGCGGCCAGCGCGGCCTGGACTTCGGGGTCCGCCCGGAAGGCCTGGGCTCGTTCCTTGAGCAGCAGGTAGGTCCGCATGTTCGCCGCGGCCGAGTCCCAGACGCCGTTGATGTCTTCGGTGCGGCTGGGCTTGTAGTCGAAGTGGCGCGGGCCGTCGTAGGCGGGGCCTCCGGCGGGGCCGCCGTTTTCCAACAGGTCCACCAGCGAGAAGGCATTCTGCAGATCGCCGTGGCCGAAGGCGAGGTCCTGATCGAACTTGACCCCGCGCTGGCCGTTGAGGTCGATGTGGAACAACTTGCCGGCATAGAGCGCCTGCGCAATGCCGTGGGTGAAGTTAAGCCCGGCCATCTGCTCGTGGCCCGTCTCTGGGTTCACACCGAAGAGCTCGGAGCGATCCAGGGTCTCGATGAAGGCCAGTGCGTGGCCTAGGGTGGGCAGCAGAATGTCCCCGCGCGGTTCGTTCGGCTTGGGCTCGATGGCGAACTTGATGCCGTAACCCTTGTCGGTGACGTACTCGCCGAGCAGGTTGACCGCCTCGCGGTAGCGCGCTAATGCGCCGCGGATGTCCTTTGCGACGTCGTATTCGCTGCCTTCGCGCCCGCCCCACATCACGAAGGTTTTGGCGCCCAGATCGGCGGCGAGGTCCAAGTTCTGGATCACTTTGCGTAGCGCGAAGCGGCGGACGCCACGGTCGTTGCTGGTGAAGCCGCCATCCTTGAATACCGGGTGGGTGAAGAGGTTGGTCGTGATCATAGGGACGACGACGCCGGTTTCTTCGAGTACCGCTTTGAGCCGGTCAATCTTGTGCTGCCGTTCGCCGGCCGTGGCCTCGAAGGGGAAGAGGTCGTTGTCGTGGAACGACACGCCATAGGCACCCAGGTCGCTCAGCCGGCGGATGGCCTCAACGGTGTCCAGCGGCGGCCGGGTGGCCGAGCCGAACGGGTCCGCTGCCTGCCAGCCGATGGTCCAGAGGCCGAAGGAGAATCTGTCATCGCGGGTGGGCTCGATCGCCATGGAGTGCTCCAGGTGGTGTGTTGGAGGGACGGGTGGATCAAAGCGACAATGGCCGGTGACCCCACGCTAGACCGAACTCTCTGATTGTGGAGTCCAATGGGCGAACCCGCGCATTCCCGAAGCACCTGGGGTTATCGCCGGAGAAGCAACCGCTGGCCAGTACGCTCGTCTGTATGCGCACACGTGAGCTGGGCAGGACGGGTCGTCAGGTATCCATCGTCGGTCTCGGGTGCTGGCAGCTCGGTGGCGACTGGGGCCAGGTGGACGACGGTGACGCGATGGGCGTGCTGCACGCGGCGGTCGACGCTGGGGTGACGTTCCTCGATACCGCCGATGTGTACGGTGACGGCCGCAGCGAGCTCCTCATCGGGCGGCTATTGGCCGAGCGGCCCGACGCAGCTCTCACCGTCGCCACGAAGATCGGCCGGCGGGCCGACCCGCACGTTCCCGAGGCGTTCACTCTCGAGGCCTTCAGGAACTGGACAGACCGCAGCCGGGCCAACCTCGGCGTCGAGGTGCTCGACCTCGTTCAGCTGCACTGTCCGCCGACGCAGGTGTTCTCAGACGACCGTGTCTTCGATGCCCTCGACACGCTGGTGGCCGAACAGCGGATCGCTGCCTACGGCGTTTCGGTGGAGACGTGTGAGGAGGCGCTGACCGCCATCGCCCGCCCGCACGTTGCCACGGTCCAGCTCATCCTTAACGTGTTCCGGCGCAAGCCGCTGGAGCGGGTCCTGCCGGCCGCCCTGCAAGCCGGTGTCGGTGTCATCGCGCGCGTGCCTCTGGCCAGCGGGCTCCTGTCNNGGCCTTCGACGTCGGGGAGACCTTCAGTGGCGTGCCCTTTGAGGTCGGGGTTCGCGCAGCGCGCAGCGTGTCAGAGCGTGCCAAGGGGGCATCTACCGCGCAGTTGGCACTGCGTTGGATCCTCGACCAGCCCGGCGTCAGCACGGTCATCCCTGGAGCGCGCAACGCGTCTCAGGTGAAAGGCAACGCCGCCGCCGCTGACCTGGAGCCGCTGTCGGCTGACGTCCTGGACGCGCTGCGCGACATCTACGACGGGGAGATCCGCGAGCATGTGCATGACCGCTGGTGACCTACGGAAGTTAACACCAGACCGGCCAGGACCTCTGGGTAACGGCGGCCTTCGCATCGTAGGTCTTGAGTTCCATGTCATGACGACGCTCTCGGCCGCAAGCATTCTGAGAGAATTCGTTGCTCTCCTGACGGTCCGGTGGAACGACGGTGCGAGGTCGACCTTCACAAGGCTCAGGCCCGTGTATGGCAACGAAAGCGCGTCCCCAAAGCCTTGCTAATAGATGCCCACAACGGATAGATCGAGTGGGTTGCGCACACTCCGGTCGGCGACCTCACCACGGGGAAGGTGCTCGTGATCGCCTCCAGTTATCGTAGTTGGGCAGGATAAACTGACCCGTGACACTTCGCGTGTGCCGCCACTGGCCACTCCTCAGGAGCACGTTCCGTGGCGCGATGGGGTTTCGGTTCAGAATCTTTGGAGTTTAAGCCCGGCCTATCGATGGAGAGGTCCAAGACATGGCTCGAGTTGTCGTTGTCGGTGCCACCGGCCATATCGGCACGTACCTTGTGCCTCGGCTGGTGCGCGCTGGATACGAGGTCGTCGCACTCAGCCGCGGCGTGCGCGACCCCTACCATAGGGCGCCCGAGTGGCGATCAGTGAAGCAAATCACGGTTGATCGTCAGGCCGAGGACGTGTCGGGCACCTTCGGTGAACGTGTCGCGGGGCTGCGCCCGGACGCCGTCGTCGATCTCCTCTGCTTCACCGGGGCGTCCGCCCAGCAGTTGGTGGACGCACTGAGGCCGATTCGTCCGCTGCTGGTGCACTGCGGCTCGATCTGGGTGCACGGGCCGGCTCTGCGCGTGCCCGTGGCCGAGAATGAGCCTCGCACCCCGTATGGCGAGTACGGGATGGGCAAGGCGGAGATCGAGGCGTTGTTGCACCGCGAGACGCTCGCCGGCGGGGTGCCCAGCGTCGTACTGCATCCGGGGCACGTCAGCGGCCCTGGCTGGCCGGTGATTACTGCGGCCGGCAACCTTGACCCAGAGGTGTGGACTCGTCTGGCCCTGGGGGAACCGCTTGCCCTGCCCGATCACGGCCTAGGCGTGCTCCATCACGTGCATGCCGACGATGTGGCGCAGGCCTTCGAGCGGGCGCTCACCCGGCCGACGGCGATCGGATCGAGTCTGCACGTGGCCTCTGAGCAGGCGATGACCCTGCGCGGGCTGGCGGCCGGGGTAGCCGGCTGGTTCGGCCGCCAGCCGGTGCTTGACTTCGTGGAGTGGGAGGAGTTTGAGCGTCGGGTCGGCGCCGAGCATGCGACGATGTCACGTGAGCACGTCTTCCGCAGTATTGCGGCAAGCACGGCCCGGGCGCGGGAAGTGCTCGGCTACGTCCCGCGGCATACTTCGCTCGACACGCTGCACGAGGCGCTGCGCTGGCTCGTGGCAAACGGCCACGTAGACGTGGGCGGCCAGGAGTTCTAGGCCGAAGTTACGTGCAGCATCTCGTGCAACATCTCTCGGCGAATAGAGGGGTATGTGGCGGGCAATCACGGTCGCTCGCCGGCCTAGCAGGGCCAACCTCGTATGGATCGGTCCGGGCGCTGAGATGTAGGCCAGGTGGGCGGACGGGCCGAGATTGTGGGGTTACAGGCTCTTAGTGAGCCGGAGGTACTGGAGCACGTCGACGGTTCGCGAACGAGAAGAGCAGCCAGAAGCGCCGTAACTGCCCACACCGCGCAGGTAGGCCGTGTGCCTCCGATTGATGTCCGGTGTGAGGTGGGATGGCATTGGGTTTAGAGGCCTTGGGCTAGGCGGTAGTACGCCTGGTTCCATCGCAGCTCCTGGAGGAATCTGCGGGGGCGGGTGTCGGCGTCGATCATCACCAGTTCGGTGCGGGTCATCTCGGCGAAGTCCCACAGGTGCTCAGCGTTCAGGGCCGTCGACAGGACTGTGTGATGTGGGCCGCCGGCGGTTAGCCAAGCCTCGGTGGAGGTACGCAGGTTGGGGGCCGGTTTCCAGACGGCGCGGGCGACGGGCAGGTTCGGCAGCGGATGGTCGGGCTGGATCACCTCAGCCTCGTTGGCCACGAGTCTGAATCGATCGCCCATGTCGGCGATGCCGAGTATCACTGCGGGGCCAGGGCTGGCGTCGAATACGAGGCGGACCGGGTCGGCGCGGCCTCCGATGCCAAGCGGGTGGATCTCAAGGGTCGGTTTGCCTGCGGCGATCGAGGGGCAGACCTCGAGCATGTGCGCGCCCAGGATCCGTTCCCGCCCTGGCACCAGGTGGTAGGTGTAGTCCTCCATGAAGGACGTGCCCCCGGGGAGTCCGCGAGCCATGACCTTCATTGTGGCAAGCATGACCGACGTCTTCCAGTCGCCCTCGGCGCCGAAGCCGTATCCGTCGGCCATCATGCGCTGGACAGCCAGGCCGGGCAGCTGGCGGAGTCCGCCTAGATCCTCGAAGTTCGTGGTGAATGCGGTGTACCCGCCGTCACCCAGGAAGGATCTCAGGCCGAGCTCGATGCGGGCGCCGTAGCGTAGCGACTCGTGTCGCTGCCCTCCGGGGCGCAGCTCGGTGGACACGGTGTACAGGTCCTGGTACTGCGCGACCAGGGAGTCGATGCCCGCGTCGGGGACGGCGTCCACGGACTCAACCAGGTCGTTGACCCCATAGGTGTTGACGGAGACCCCGAACCTCAGCTCGGCCTCGATCTTGTCGCCCTCGGTCACGGCGACATTGCGCATGTTGTCACCGAACCTGGCCAGCTTCATCGAGCGCAGGGTCGTGGTGGCAGCGGCCGCGCGGGCCCAGGTTCCGATCCGCTCGGAGACGCTCGGGTCGCTCACGTGACCGGTGACGGTCTTGCGGACTACCCCGATACGGGTCTGGATGTAGCCGAACTCCCGGTCCCCGTGGGCGGCCTGGTTGAGGTTCATGAAGTCCATGTCGATCTCGCCCCACGGCAGCTCGACGTTGGCCTGGGTGTGCAGGTGCAGCAACGGCTTTCGCAGCGCGTCCAGACCCGAGATCCACATCTTGGCCGGCGAGAACGTGTGCATCCAGGCGATGATGCCAACGCAGGCGTCGTCGGCGTTGGCCTCCAGGGCAAGGCGCCGGATCGCGTCGGCGTCGGTCAGTACCGGCTTCCAGACGATGCGGGAGGCGAGCGCGTCGGCGGCGTCGAGCTGTTCGGCGATGTCGCGCGAGTTGGCTTCGACCTGGTTGATGACGTCCTGGCCATACAGGCCCTGGCTTCCGGTCAGGAACCAGATCTGTTTGCTCTCCAGTGCTGGACCGACGGTCATGAGGGGGCTCCTTGGCTCTGTCCGTAGACGTTCTGGTATCTCGCGTGGAGGCTGTCGATGTCTTGTGGGTCAAGGCGTTTGGGTGTTCCGGCCTGATAGGCGATGTGGACTGTCCGCGCGACGTCCTCAACCATGACGGCCGCCTTGACGGCTGCCTGCGCGTCTTTGCCGATCGTGAAGGGACCGTGGCTGGCCATCAGGACTGCGGGGGAGCGGCTCCCTGCCAGGGTGTCCACGATTCCGCGTCCGATCGAGTCGTCGCCGATGAGTGCGAACGGGCCGATAGGCACGTCGCCGCCGAACTCGTCGGCCATCATGGTCAGGACGCAGGGAATCGGTTCGCCCAGCGCTGCCCACGCCGTGGCGTATGTCGAGTGTGTGTGGACGATTCCGCCGACCTCCGGCATGTGCCGGTATACGTAGGCGTGCGCGGCGGTGTCCGAGGAGGGTGCGTAGTCGCCCTCGACCAGCGCGCCGAAGAGGTCGGTGATGACCATGTTGGCCGCGCTCAGGTCGTCGTAGGCGACGCCCGAGGGCTTGATCACCATGAGGTCGTGTCCGGGCACTCGCGCCGAGACGTTTCCGGCGGTCCAGGCCACCAGGGCGTATCGCGTGAGCTGGCGATGAAGGTCGGCAACGCTGCGGCGCAGCTCGTCGACGGCGTCACGGGCCTGAGTGGGCACGGCGGCCTGGCTGGGCATTGCGCCTGGTCGCGTGGATGTCATGTCAGTTCCCTTCGGCTGCACGGGTATTGGATGGTCTCGCGGCCAGTCTGCGCTTGCGTGCCTTCAGCCGGTGCATGATGTCGTTGGTTCCGCGGCCGAAGTAGTCGTGCAGCTCGGTGTAGTCGGCGAAGAGCTCGTCGTAGGCCTTCACGTTTGCCGCGATGGGCTGGTACACGCCCTTGTTGGATCGCCCCATGGCCCGGGCCGCGGCATGGACGTCGGGGTAGGCGCCCGCGGCGACGGCGGCGTGGATCGCCGAGCCCAGGGCCGGGCCCTGGGCGGACGCGATGGTCGATAGCGGCAGGTTCGTGACGTCCGCGTAGATCTGCATCAGGAGGGTGTTCTTGAGCAGGCCCCCGGCCACGACGAGCTCGGTCACCGGGACGCCAGAGCTGTTGAAGGCTTCAATGATGGTGCGGGTCCCGAAGGCCGTGGCCTCCAGCAGCGCGCGGTAGGTGTCTTCGGCCCGGGTCGCCAGGGTCTGACCCACGACGAGGCCCGAGAGTTCGTGGTCCACCAGGACCGAGCGGTTGCCGCTGTGCCAGTCGAGTGCGATGAGACCGTGTTCGCCGATGGCCTGGCGGCGCGACAGATCGGTGAGCAGCTCGTGAACGGAAACCCCTGTGGCTTCGGCCTGTTCGTAGTACACCGATGGGACGCCGTGTTTGACGAACCAGCCGAAGATGTCACCGACCCCGCTCTGGCCGGCTTCGTACCCCCACAGTCCGGCGACGATGCCACCGTCGACGACCCCGCACATCCCCGGCACCTCGTGCAGCTCGGTGGCGTTCATGACATGGCACGTCGAGGT
>PMJN01000377.1 GCA_003157445.1 Micrococcales bacterium | reverse complement strand
CGATGAGAATCAGCCCACCAACACAGGTCGCCACGACAGGGAGCTTCCATTCCCGCAACCACCGGTACGCGGTGACCGCATCCACCCCGTTCACGAAAGCCCACTCTCTCAAGTCGACTATCACCTACTAACACTCACTGGGGCGCAACAACTGATAACCCTCGACAGTCTCGATCTTCGGCCGGTAGCCAGGGCTCGCGGGTCGTATGGCGCCGCGCGCATGTCTAGCTCGCGCGCAATTAACGGGGATGGCCGGCGACCCCTGTCAGTGCCACCAGCGAGGGTGTGCTCCATGACCGGCCCATCCGCAGACCTTGACGGAATCATCCAACTAACGAAGTCGTATCTCAGCGAGCAGCCTGAGGCTACCGGGGAGGACATTCTCGTGAACCTTCTCAAGTCCCGAGTCCTTGCCTCCAGCATGCGGGAGGCAAGGATGGACCAGTGTCGGCACTGTGGACGGCCAGTGGTTCTTGAAGGTGATCGTTGGATGCACCTCCTGCCCGACAAGGTCGGGACATCAAGGCGAGGCTGCCATGCGGCCAGCTGGGACTGGAGAGAGGGTAAGGAGGGCGGCTGGGACGAGAGCCTTGCCCCCCACATGGTCGCTGCTCCTATCTCCTACTGAGAACCATCCAAGCTGATGACACAGCAAAGCCCGCCCGAAGATCTCAGCTGGGCTCTTCTGGCTGGTAAGTCACGCAGCAAAGGCGGGCAGTCGGGTCGACCGGTACGGTCGGGTTCACGACGGGGACAACCACCGCAGCGTCGGCCAGGGCCCCGGCTTGCTGGCCCGATTCGAACAAGTCGGCAGCGGGCCAGCCCAGGACCTGAGCCGCAGTCGGGTCGGCGCCGACGCAACCTGTGCCTTCAACTCGGCGAAGGTGGTCGCCAGCACGGCGCTCTGGGGGCCACGATGTTCAGTCGAATCTGGTCAACGTGGGCGCACTTTCACAAGTCCTGAACAGGAAGTCTTGCACCGGGTCGTGGCGCGCCCTTTTCTGCCGGCTCCGATGGCGGCCGTGGCGGCGTCGACCCGCCGTGGTGCCGAATGGCGGCGCCACCAGTCTCAGCTCGACTCGGTCAGCGGCGACTCCAGCACCACCATGGCGGCTTGGTTCACCTACCCGGCGCAATGGCCAGCAGAGTGTCGCAAGCTTCGATCAGCCTGCGGCGCAACACGCTGCCTCGCGCCGTAAAGGCGCGCTGGGCGTCGACATATGTCGCCTTGCCCGCTGGAGTCTCGATCTTCACCGGCGCATAGCCGAGAGTTTCCAGGTCATAGGGCGCCGCCCGCATGTCCAGCTCGCGCACCTCTTTGGCAAGGTCAAAACAGTCGGCTTTCAGGTCGCTCGTGATGGCGGGGGAGAGCTTGTACGAGAATTTGTACAAATCCATGGTGGCGTGCAGGCAGCCGGGCTGCTCCATGGCCACCTGCGAGTCCCGGGTCGGCGAGAGGGTGTTGCGCCCCGCTGCCGCAGGTGTGAAGAACCGGTACGCATCGAAGTGCGAGCAGCGGATCTGGTGGGACTCGATGACCTCATCGGAGCCTGCCTGCCCCAGCCGTAGCGGCCAGTCGACATGACGGCGCTGATCGGGGCTCTGAGCGTAGACCATGGCCCACTCGTGCAGACCGTAGCAGCCCAGGTGGGCTGGCCGAGCGGCTGTGGCGCCCAGAAGCTCGCGCACGTACCGCACGGTTGGCGCCCGGGTCGCCAGGAAGGCCTGGAGATCAAGGCCGGCGGCGCCGCCGCCATGGCGGTAGAACTTCCACTCGGCGCGCTCGGTGGCTCCTTCGAGATCGACCCCCGGACCTGGGTGCCAACGGCGCAGTTGGGACGGGCTGTGCATGTAGTACGAAAAGAGGAAGTCCTCCACTGGATGGTGGCGCGCTGCTCTCCGCCGGCTCAGATGGGCGGCGGTGAGCGCGTCGACCCGGCCGTGGTGCGCGGCCTCGAGAGGGCGCCACTGGTCCTGGGTCAGTCGATGTGCCATGGGCGTCCAGAATACGTCTCGGGCCGGATAGGCTCGGGTTTGTGCGCATCGCGAGATACACCCTTGGTGAGGACCCGACCTACGGCATCGTGCAGGGGGAGCGCGGCGAAGAATGGATCGCTGAGATCCAGGGCGACCCGCTCTACCAGCCGATCGTCTTTACCGGCAACCGTGTGCTGCTGGCTGAGGCCCGGCTGCTGGCTCCGGTGATTCCCCGTAGCAAGGTGATCGGCATCGGTAAAAACTACGCCGAACACGCCGCCGAGATGGGCGGTGAGGCACCCAAAGAGCCGCTGATGTTCCTCAAACCCAATACCGCGGTGGTCGGCCCGGGAGACCCCGTGGTGATGCCACGGCAGAGCAAAGAGGTCCATTACGAGGGTGAGCTTGCCGTGGTCATCTCCCGGATGTGCAAGGACGTCCCGATCGAGAAGATCAGCGATGTGATCTTCGGGTACACGTGCGCCAACGACGTAACGGCCCGTGATCTTCAGCGCAGCGACGGACAGTGGTCCCGGGCCAAGGGCTTTGACTCGTTCTGCCCTCTGGGGCCGTGGATCGAGACCGACCTGGACACCGGTGACCTCGCGATCCTCACCCGCCGAGACGGCGAGGTGGTCCAGGACGGCAGGACTGCTGACATGATCCACACTGTTGCGGCTCTGGTCACCTACGTTTCGCAGGTCTTCACGCTGCTGCCGGGCGATGTCATCCTCACCGGCACTCCGGCTGGGGTCGGACCGGTAACCGCCGGCCAGCGGGTCGAGGTCGAGATCGAGGGCATCGGCGTCTTGTCGAACCCGTTCATCCGTCGCGACTGACCGGCGCTAGCGCTCAGCGTGCCCGGCTCTAGAATTGGGGTCATCATGAGCGCATCAACTTCCCCTCGTCCTGTTCGCCTTCGCGTCGCACCCTCGCCCACCGGCGACCCACATGTCGGCACTGCCTACGTCTCCCTCTTCGACCTCGCCTTCGCCAGGCAGCAGGGTGGGAAGTTCATCCTGCGGATCGAGGACACCGACCAGGCGCGGTTCCGTGAGGACAGCGAGGAGCAGATCTTCGATACCCTGCACTGGCTGGGCCTGAACTGGGACGAGGGCCCGGACATCGGGGGACCGTTCGCTCCCTACCGACAGTCGGAACGGCTGGACCGCTACACCCCCTACGTCGACCGGTTGCTGGCCAGTGGGCACGCATACCACTGCTGGTGCTCCACCGAGCGTCTCTCGCAGATGCGTGAGGCGCAGCAGAAGTCCAAGCAGCCGACCGGCTACGACCGGCTCTGTTACGGCAAGACCCGCGAAGAACGTGCCGCGCTGCCTGGCTTCTCGCAGATCCCGGTCGTGCGTATGCTCATCCCCGACGATCTGGACACCCGGTTCACCGACCTGATCCGCGGCGAGCTCAATGCGCCGCGCCCCGATGACCAGGTGATCGTCAAGGCGGACGGCTTCCCGACCTACCATCTGGCTGTTGTCGTGGACGACCACGAGATGGGGATCACCCACGTGGTGCGCGGTGAGGAGTGG
>PMJN01000549.1:1368-3808 GCA_003157445.1 Micrococcales bacterium | reverse complement strand
GGCAGTGGGCTGGTGACGGCCTTCTTGCAATGGCATCTCGAGCGCGGCGTACGTTCTCTGCGACTTGTGGAGCGGGTATGACCAAGCTGAAGGTGAGCTACCGCGGCGGAGCCAGGGGCGGAGCAGGCCGTGGCGAGGCAGCGGCCAGGAGTAACCCGCCGTTCCCGCATCCGTCCGGGGCTCGCCCACCTGTCCTGCCTGCGGAGCTGATTCCAAAACACATCGCGATCGTCATGGACGGTAACGGCCGGTGGGCGAACGCCCGTGGCTTGCCTCGCACCAAGGGCCATGAGGCCGGCGAGGCGTCATTGCTGGACGTGGTGGCTGGCGCCATCGAGATCGGCGTCAAGAACCTCTCGGCCTACGCTTTCTCCACCGAGAACTGGAAGCGCTCGCCGGACGAGGTCCGCTTCCTGATGGGATTCAACCGTGATGTGATCCGGCGCCGTCGCGACATCCTGAACGACTGGGGTGTTCGGGTTCGATGGATGGGCCGGCGCCCACGCCTGTGGCTGTCAGTGATCAAGGAGCTCGAGGTCGCTCAGGATCTCACCCGCAACAACACCGTGATGACGTTGACGATGTGCGTCAACTATGGGGGCCGGGCCGAGATCGCCGATGCCACCGCTCGGATCGCTCAGCTTGTTCTGGACGGCCGGCTCAAACCCGACCACATCGACGAACACACCATCGCTAGATACCTCGACGAGCCCTCGATGCCTGATGTTGACCTATTCGTGCGATCCTCTGGAGAGCAGCGGACCAGTAACTTCCTGCTGTGGCAGTCGGCCTACGCCGAGATGGTCTTTCTGGACACCCTCTGGCCCGATTTCGACCGACGCGACCTGTGGCGTGCCATCGAGACATATGCCGCTCGGGACAGACGTTACGGCGCAGCTGTGGACCGGTCGATGGGGCCCGGCTGAGGTCAGCGCGACCTGGTCAGGGCGTGCAGGCGGAGCAGAGACCGAAGATCTCCAGGGTGTGGTGCACGTCGCTGAAGCCGTTCTCGGCGCTGATCTTGTTGGTCCAGCTCTCGACCGCAGGTCCTTCGACCTCGACGGTCCTGCCGCAGTTGCGACACACCAGGTGATGATGGTGGCCGTTGCTGCACCGTCGGTAGACGGCCTCGCCGTCGCTGGTCCGCATCATGTCCACGTCGCCGTCGGCGGCCATGGACTGAAGCGTGCGGTATACCGTCGCCAGCCCCACGCTCTGACCTTGGGCGCGAAGTCGCGCATGCAGGTCCTGGGCCGACATGAAATCGCCGATACTCACGAGCAGGGCTTCGACAGCAGCACGTTGTCTGGTGGGCCGTCGGAAGGTTACGGACATGAATGCCTCACGGGTTCGTCGTGGATGGTCTGCCGCCGGGGCGACGCTCAGGGCTCGCTCTCCTGCCTGCGATTCGGCCGCATTGCCCACCGCCCCCTGGTAATCCCTTTTCGTAGATCACGAGCCCGGCTTTGCTGACTGTGGCGACATCCTGTGTCGTGAGTTCGATGTCGTGTGGCTTGGCGCCTGGCTTGGTCAGGCTCGTGACGGCGACGTGGTCACCCCCGATCTGCTCGGCGGCGAACTGCAGCGGGTAAGACGACGTAACGACGCTCATCTGGGCTGTGCGGTTCTTACCCGTCGCCGCTGAGCTGCAGGCGCTCATGGCCGGGGCGGCGGTGATGATCATGGAGCCCGCGACCAAGACCCTTCGCGACGCCATGTTGGTAATTATGTCCCAATAAGAATCATTGTCAGAAGATAGGTTCAAGAGGTACAAACGGGATAAATGACACGGCCACAGCTCAGCGAGAGCATGTGAGCGATCAGTGGCTGGGGAACAGTCGCGTGACTGCCATGGCGACCGCAAGCAGCAGTACCGCGAGCCTCATGATCCGCTCCGAACCGCTCAGTTGTGGCCAGGACAGATATAGCACCCAGGCGATGAAGATGGTGCCCAGTGCCATCAGGATGAATCCGGTCACACCGCCGATCAGAACCCCCGCCACCAGCAGGGCCAGCAGAATCACGAATGGCACCGGTCGCGGCAGCCGGCTGAGCCTGGTCATCAGAGGCAGGCTGGCATGATCGATGCGGCGGCGCACAGTGTTTGGCACCCTCTCAGGTTACGGGAGCCTGCGTGCGGCGTCAGTGGCGGTGTGGCGGCAGGAGCCACTGCGTGGCACAGATACCCTTGCTGCATGGCCGCCACTTCCACGATCGACACCATTGTTAGTCTCTGCAAGCGCAGGGGCTTCGTTTACCCGTCCGGTGAGATCTACGGAGGTACCCGCTCAGCCTGGGACTACGGCCCGCTGGGCGTCGAACTGAAGGACAACATCAAACGACAGTGGTGGAAGTCCATGGTTCAACACCGTGATGACGTGGTCGGTCTGGACTCCTCGATCATCTTGCCGACCAAGACCTGGGAAGCATCAGGGCATGT
>PMJN01000549.1:0-1317 GCA_003157445.1 Micrococcales bacterium | reverse complement strand
ATCTTTCTCAACTTCATCAATGTAATGAACTCTGCGCGTAAGAAGCCCCCGTTCGGCATCGCGCAGATCGGCAAGAGCTTCCGTAACGAGATCACTCCTGGCAACTTCATCTTCCGCACCCGTGAGTTCGAGCAGATGGAGATGGAGTTCTTCGTCGTGCCCGGCAGTGACGAGGAGTGGCACCAGTACTGGATCGACGCACGTACCCAGTGGTATGTGGACCTGGGGATCAACAAGGACAACCTGCGCCACTACGAGCATGCCAAGGAGAAGCTCTCCCACTACTCCAAGCGGACCGTGGACATCGAGTACCGGTACCGTTTTCAAGGCAGTGAGTGGGGCGAGCTGGAGGGCGTCGCCAACCGCACAGACTTCGACCTTAAGACACACAGCGCGGGTTCGGGCACCGATCTGTCCTACTTCGATCAGACCACCGGCGAACGATTCGTCCCCTACGTCATCGAGCCGGCGGCCGGTCTGTCCCGCTCGCTGATGACATTCCTGCTTGACGCCTACTCCGAGGACGAGGCGCCCAACACCAAGGGCGGCGTGGACAAGAGGGTCGTGCTCAGGCTGGACAAGCGGCTCGCGCCGATCAAGGTCGCCGTCCTGCCGTTGTCGCGCAACGCTGACCTGACCCCCAAGGCCAAGGATCTGGCCGCGCAGCTGCGACAGAGCTGGTCCATCGACTTCGACGACGCCGGTGCTATCGGTCGCCGCTACCGTCGCCAGGACGAGATCGGCACGCCGTTCTGCATCACGGTCGACTTCGACACCCTGCACGACCATGCGGTCACGGTGCGCGAGCGCGACTCGATGGCTCAGGAGCGCGTGGCCCTCGACCAGGTCGAGGCCTACCTGGCCACACGTCTGCCCGGTTGTTGAGAGCTGGGGGTTCATGAAGGCCGTACCGCCTGTGCTCCACGCGGGCCCGGTGTTGCCAGCGCTGCAGATCGGTCGGCACACCATCGGGTCTCCGGTAGTGCTCGCCCCGATGGCCGGGGTCACCAATCGAGCCTTCCGCCGGTTGTGCAGGCAATATGGTGACGTCGGGCTCGGCCAGGCTGGTGCCACCGGGGCAACGTCCCTATATGTCAGCGAGATGATCACCTCGCGCGCTCTGGTCGAGCGCACGCCCAGGACGATGCAGCTGATCGAGCACGACCCGGGCGAGCCCCTGCGTTCGATCCAGCTGTACGGCGTGGATCCGGCCACAGTGGGGGCGGCCGTGCGGCTACTCGTTCGTGAGGACCGTGCCGATCACATCGATCTCAACTTTGGCTGTCCGGTCCCCAAGGTCACCCGCAAGGGCGGCGG
>PMJN01000209.1 GCA_003157445.1 Micrococcales bacterium | reverse complement strand
GCCCAGACGAGCCCGCCGAGCGCGTTCGCGGCCAGGAAGCGTGGGTAGGGCATCCGGAGTGCACCTGCCAAAGGCCCGGCGAGGATACGAAGCAGCGCGACGAAGCGGCCGAAGAACACAGCCCACACCCCAAAGCGGGTGAACGCATGCTCCGCGTAGGCGAGGTGATCTGGGCCTGCGTGTCGGGGAAAGCGGCGTCCAAGCATCGCGAACATCCGCTCACCCCAGTGCCGCCCGGCCAGATAGCCGATGCTGTCACCCACAATGGCCCCGGAACTAGCCGCTAATGCGACCCAGACGGGTGATATTGCCAGCTCTTGGCGCGAGGCCAGCAGGGCCGCGGAGACCAGGATCACCTCGCCGGGCAGCGGAATACCCACGCTCTCTAGTCCGATCACCACAGCGACCAGGGCATAGACCACGGCCGGGGACAGACTGATCAGCAGGGCATCGACATTCACTGGCTCAACCCAGATCCATGATGTGGAAGGACTCGCCAAGTCGGCCCTGTTCGAGTCCGAACATCTGGGCGACCCCGCCACCCCAACCACGTAGGAGGCCCTCCAGCTGAGCGCCCATGTGTCCGGTCTGCGATTCATGTGCCTGCAGGGCTGCGACCTTGCGGTCGAAGGTGTCGGTGATGTCCACGACATGGGTCATCTGCGGGTGAGCCATGATCCAGATCTCGTTGACATGCCATGGCTCCAGACCTGCCTCGATGAGCTCGGGCCAGGCGTAGCGGTTCTCGGAAGCAGGATAGACCGCACGGATGGCGGCCTCGCCGGCTGCGAGGTGATCCGGATGGGAGGCCTGAATCCGCTCATACCAACGCTCCGGCGACTGGATCAGGACGCGCTGGGGCTGGACGTCGCGAATGACCTCCACGATCTGGCGTTGCAGCTCCCATGAGGGTTCAAGCCATCCGTCGCGGTGTCCTTGCAGGAACCGCACGTCCTTGACGCCGAGCACGGCGGACGCGGCGATCTGCTCGCGTTCGCGGATAGCCGGCATCTGCTCGCGGTTGGTGTCGTCGAAGCCGCCCTGCTCGCCGTGGGTACACAGGAGAATCGTGACGCTGAGACCGGTATCGACCCAGCGGGCGATAGTCCCGGCCGCACCGAAATCACAGTCGTCAGGGTGTGCCGCCACGACTAGGACCCGCGAGATGTCCTGATCGGGCCGTGGCGTGGGCGGCTCACCGAAGGTCCGCTCCGTCATGAGGTAAGCCTAGTTGCGTCACCTGCCACTGGCCATCGAGGCGAGAGCTTGGCCGTCCAGACGGTAGGTGAGCCACTCGTCCATGGGCTGGCCGCCGATTGAATCGTAGAAGCCGATCGAGGGAGTGTTCCACTTCAGGACCCACCACTCAAGCCGGCCATAGCCCCGTTCGGCACACACCGCAGCGAGCGTGGCCAACATCGCCTTACCCAGGCCTGACCCGCGATGTTCCGACGAGACAAACAGGTCCTCAAGCCAGATGCCGGCGCTTCCCAGCCAGGTCGAGAAGGTGATGTACCAGATCGCCATACCCACGACTGTCCCGTCTACGACCGCCACGTGCGCGAAGGCCGTGGGTCCATGCTCAGGCGGGAACAGTGCCTGTCGGAAATGAGCCTCGGTCGCCTCCACCGCCTCGGGCGCCTTCTCGTAGATCGCAAGCTCGTGAACGAGTGCGAGAAGAGCCGGCACGTCCTGCGGCTCGGCTGGCCTGATCGATGTGGTTCGCGCTTCGTTCACGCCGGATTCCGTCTCCCGATTGGTCACTGTCCGAGCCTAGGCCAGGCCCAGTGCAGGCCGTCTGGGGAACCGAGACCTAACCTAGGAGGCTGCGCGTTCTTCTCGCCCACCGGACGTAGGCTGGAACTCACGATGAGCACTCTTTTTGGCGACTTCCCCCTGCCCGAGTTCAGCCCTGCCGCCAAAGGCGAGGTGGACACCCGGGGTGTGCCTACGTGGGCAGAGGCGGGTGGTGAGCCGCCACCGGACAGTGATGATGGGCACGGCGAATCGGCGATCAGTCGTGACCCGGAGACGCTCCTGGAAGGACTCAACCCTCAGCAGCGTGCCGCGGTAATCCATCAGGGAGCGCCACTGCTGATCGTGGCTGGGGCGGGGTCGGGCAAGACCCGAGTGCTGGCGCACCGGATCGCTCATCTGCTGGCTGCTCGTGATGTTCGCCCTGGTCAGATCCTCGCAATCACCTTCACCAACAAGGCCGCCGGCGAGATGCGCGATCGAGTTGCCTTTCTGATCGGCGCCCGCAGCCGGGGCATGTGGGTCTCGACATTCCACTCGGCCTGTGTGCGCATCCTGCGTCGCGAGGCCTCCCACGTCGGTCTCAAGTCGTCGTTCTCGATCTATGACGCAGCCGACAGCCAGCGCCTCATGTCGATGGTCCTGCGCGACCTCGACCTCGATCCCAAGCGCTATCGTCCGCGGGCCTTCTCCGCGCAGGTGTCAAACCTCAAGAACGAACTGATTGACGAGGAGACCTATTCGGCCGGGCTCGGCGAGGCCAGCCATCACGAACGCATGGTGGCCGAGGCCTACCGGATGTACCAGACCCGTCTGCGTCAGGCCAATGCGATGGATTTCGACGACCTGATCATGACGACGGTCAACATCCTTCAGGCCTTCCCCGAGGTTGCCGAGTACTACCACCGGCGTTTCCGGCACGTCTTGGTCGATGAGTACCAGGACACCAACACTGCGCAGTATCAGCTCGTGCGTGAGCTGGTTGGACATGCTGGCAGTGACCGCGCGGGCAGTGGCGAGGCGGGCAGTGACCGCGTCGTAATCCCGCCGGCTGAGCTGGCCGTGGTCGGCGACGCGGACCAGTCGATCTATGCCTTCCGCGGTGCGACGATCCGTAACATCGTGGAATTCGAACAGGACTACCCGAACGCGCGGACCATTCTTCTCGAGCAGAACTACCGCTCGACCCAGACCATTCTGCGCGCGGCCAACGCGGTTATCGCCAAGAATTCCGATCGCCGGATCAAGAACTTGTGGACCGACTCCGGTGACGGCGCCAAGATTGTGGGCTACGTGGCCGACTCCGAGCATGACGAGGCGGCCTTCATTGCCCGCCAGATCGACAGCCTCGGCGATGAACACGGCGTCAGGCCCAAAGACGTGGCCGTCTTCTACCGCACCAACGCCCAGTCGCGCGCCATCGAAGAGGTGTTCGTTCGAGTCGGCCTGCCCTACAAAGTCGTTGGCGGGACGCGCTTCTACGAGCGGCGAGAGGTCAAGGATGCTCTGGCCTACTTGCGGGTCATTTCCAACCCCACCGACACCGTAAACTTGCGTCGAATCCTCAACGTCCCCAAACGGGGCATCGGAGATCGAGCGGTCGCCTGTGTCGCCCAGCTGGCCGAGCGCGAGCGTGTCCCGTTCGTCGCTGCCTTGGGTCGCCCCCAGGACGCTCCGGGCATCGCGACCCGCTCGGTTGCCGCGATCACGGTCTTCACGTCTCTGTTAGAGGCCTTGCGAACGGTCCACGAGGGCGGCTCGGGAGTGGGAGACCTTCTCGAGGCTGTGGTCGAGCAGACCGGCTATCTTGCCGAGCTTCGAGCCAGCCAGGACCCGCAGGATGAGACCCGGGTCGAGAACCTCGCCGAGCTGGTGGCCGTGGGACGCGAGTTCGACGAGTCGGAACCTGCTGGCACTCTGGAGGCCTTTCTCGAGCGGGTCTCGCTTGTGGCTGACGCCGATGAGATCCCCGATGGCTCGGATGCTGCAGCGGCAGATGCCGGCGTGGTGACGTTGATGACTTTGCATACGGCCAAGGGCCTGGAGTTCCCCGTCGTGTTCCTGACGGGAATGGAGGATGGCACCTTTCCGCACATGCGCGCGTTGGGGGACAACAAGGAGCTCGAAGAGGAACGGCGTCTGGCCTATGTCGGGATCACCCGTGCCCGGGAGCGGTTGTACCTGTCCAGGGCGATTGTGCGCTCGGGGTGGGGCTCGCCCCAATACAATCCGGCATCGCGGTTCCTGGATGAGATTCCGGCCGACCTGCTCGACTGGCAACGTACCGAGACCAACGGCATGCGGTCGTCGTCGACCCCTGCGGTGGCGACCCTGGCGGGGCGGGCGGGTGTGCGATCTCCGGGCAACCGACCGATGGTCTCGCTGCGCTCTGGCGACAGGGTAAGCCACGACTCGTTCGGCCTGGGAACTGTGGTGCGGGTCGAGGGAGAGGCAGACAAGGTCATGGCTCACGTCGACTTCGGCACCGAGACCGGAGTCAAGCGACTGTTGTTGCGCTATGCCCCACTAGAGAAGCTCTGATCGTCAGGTGAGCCCCAGATTTCCAGCCGAGCGCGCCAGGATCTAGAGGGTCCCCTTGACGGGCGCTATGCGGGGATGTGGTGACTTGCCAGCCAGGGCAGTGGATCGACGGCCGGGCCGCCGTTGGGGTGGATCTCCAAGTGCAGGTGTGGACCAGTGGAGTGGCCGGTGTTGCCGGACTGCCCGACGATCTGGCCGGGCCTCACGGCCTCGCCGACCTTGACCGAGACCACCGACATGTGGCCGTAATAGCTGATGGTGCCGTCCCAGTAGCGAATCTCGACCAGGTTGCCAAAGCCCGACTCCGCGCCGCCGAAGATCACCGTTCCCGTCGACATGGAGGGCAGGGGGGTCCCTACCGAGACCGCGAAGTCCTCGCCGGCATGTAGCTGTCCCCAGCGGTAGCCGAAGCCAGAGGTCAGCACAGGGTTCGTTACAGGTAGCCGCCAACTGTGGCCCAACGCCTCATGCTTGGCCACATCGGCAAGCTTCTTGCGTTCGACGCCGCGGGCGACTGCCGCTGCACGGACGATAGCCAGGTTGTGTTCGACAGTTTGCGTGTGCCTGGCGGCGGCCTGGGATTGTTCGAGTCTCTTAAGGCGTACACCTTTCGCGTCGGTGTGAGGCGAAGTCCCTCGTGCGGCACTTTGTGTGAAGACGCTGGTCTGAGCTTTCGCGGTCGTGGCCACGGCAGCGCCGCCCGCGCAGAACACCAAAACAACCGCTGCGGCCGAGGGTAGCGCCAGACCGGCGATGACGTGGCCCCGCTTGGACTTTGCCTCGCGCCTGGAGCCTGCCCCCCGCCTGGAGGCGACGTTGTGACCGGCACGGTGGCGGGCCTCATGCAAGAGATCTGGCACGTGCAATACCTCACGGAGGCGAAGGTGAACGAATTGAGGTTAGCGTGGCCCATATGCCGTACCAAATTTGACAAATATCCGCATTCAGCATGAGAAGCCCTGCTCATTACCCAAGGCTGATGCCGGTATTCTGCGGGTCTTTGTCTGGTGATGAAGCACCGAGGTCCCGACGCAATCGAGCACCGATGCTGGGATCAGGCACGGGTCCTCAACAAGGGGTTTTGAGCTTGGTGACCCCAACAGTCAGCAGCTTCCGTCTGGGTCCAGTTGGGCCAGCCTGGTGGAGATCCCAACTCGCCGATCACCGTCACTCCGTCCATCGGTGGCAATCTCTCCTTGGCGTATCCGTGCCTCTCGTTGACGTCCGGACCGCCCAACAGGGCGAACGGAGTGAGCGCGAGAGGGTGCTCGCACGAGCCAACTCGAACGTAGCCACTGCCACACAGGCCGGCGTGAGCAATGCCTTCGCGGTACTAGTACCGCCGGACGTGGTGGTTCTCCAGGCTGTGAGGAGCATGTCAGGAGCGCGATCAGAGGCGTTGTGAGGGTTGGTATGCAGGCCTGGGACGCCTTGGATCGGCGAACCTACCCTGAGGGCTGGGACGTTGACTTCTCTATGGTTACTGAACGGCAATGTCCGGATAGTCCACTTGTTCCGAGCAGAACACCAGCGACATTTTCGTGCGTCGCACGGACTGCTCAGGTGGCCTGATGCGCGCCCGGTGTCCGCGTCAGTCTGTCGATGACTAGCCTGTTGCCCATGAGCGAATCTCCGTTACGCATCGTTGTGGCCAAGCCCGGACTTGACGGGCATGACCGGGGCGCGAAAGTGGTTGCCCGTGCCTTGCGTGACGCTGGCATGGAGGTCGTCTACACAGGTCTGCACCAGACACCCGAGCAGATTGTTGAAGCAGCTATCCAGGAGGACGCGGACGCCGTCGGGCTCTCGGTCCTGTCGGGCGCCCATATGACCTTGTTTGCCAAGGTCGCGGCGCTCCTGGCCGAGCGTGACGCCAAGGACATCGTGGTGTTCGGCGGCGGAATCATCCCGGAGGCAGACATCCCCGAGCTCGACAAGCTCGGCGTTGCCAAGGTCTTCACACCCGGCGCGACCACCACGGAGATCGTCGAGTGGGTCCGCGCCAACGTGACGGCGCACTGACACCTCGCGGTTGGACGGCTGGAGCCGGTTTCTCCAGGGCGCAGTGGGCTGTTGTCGGTGAGGTTCGTCTCACTGTTGCCTACCCCGTTGAAGTCCCAGGCACGCCCGCCGCCTACGATCCCTTGAAACGTTCCCATACGCAACGATGAGGATGAACTCGTGGATCTTTTCGAGTACCAAGCGCGCGACATGTTCGAGGCGCACGGAGTGCCGGTGCTTGCGGGCATCGTCGCCGAAACAGTTGAGGAAGCCCGCGCCGCGGCAGCGATGATCGGTGCCCTCAGCGGCGGAGTTGTCGTCGTCAAGGCCCAGGTCAAGGTCGGCGGACGCGGGAAGGCCGGTGGGGTCAAGGTCGCCAAGTCGGCAGATGAGGCAGCCGAGGCCGCCGCTCAGATACTCGGCATGGACATCAAGGGCCACACGGTCCACAAGGTGATGATCGCCGCCGGCGCGCAGATCGAAGAGGAGTACTACTTCTCAGTTCTGCTGGACCGGGCCAACCGTTCCTACCTGGCCATGGCCAGCAAGGAAGGCGGGGTGGAGATTGAGGTGCTTGCAGTCGAGCGCCCCGAGGCTCTGGCGCGTATCCCCGTCGACCCGATCGTGGGCATCGACGCTGCCAAGGCCAAGGAGATCGTCGACGCGGCGAACTTTGACGAGGACGTCAAGGGCCAGATCGCTGACGCCATCCAGAAGCTGTGGGCCGTCTATCGCGACGAGGATGCCACGCTGGTCGAGGTCAACCCGTTGGTCAAGACCGCAGACGGCCGGATCGTCGCACTCGATGGCAAGGTCACCCTCGACGACAACGCCGGCTTCCGTCACCCAGCGCACGCTTTGCTTGAGGACCAGGCCTCGGCCGACCCACTGGAGGCGGCAGCCAAGGCCAAGGGCCTCAACTACGTCAAGCTCGACGGTTCCGTGGGCATCATCGGCAACGGGGCGGGACTGATGATGTCAACCCTGGACTGCGTTGCCTATGCCGGTGAGGAGTTCGGGGGGCCGGGTAACCATCCTGAGCCGGCCAACTTCCTCGACATCGGCGGCGGTGCCTCAGCAGAGGTGATGACCAACGGTCTAGAGATCATCCTGGGCGACGAGCAGGTCAAGTCGGTGTTCGTCAACGTCTTCGGCGGCATCACCTCGTGCGACGCGGTTGCTAACGGCATCGTCGGCGCCCTCAGCATCCTCGGCGATACGGCCACAAAGCCGCTGGTCGTCCGACTGGACGGCAACAATGTCGATGAAGGTCGTCGTATCCTCGCCGAGGCCGCGCACCCTCTGGTGACGGTGGAAGAGACCATGGACGGCGCGGCCCGCAAGGCCGCCGAGCTGGCTTCGGCCGCCAACAAGAACTGAAAGGCGGCAATCACCGTGGCTATTTTTCTCACCGCTGACTCTAAGGTCATCGTCCAGGGCATGACCGGCTCCGAGGGCCAGAAACACACTCAGCTCATGCTGGCGTCGGGCACAAATATCGTCGGCGGCGTGACTCCCGGCAAAGGCGGCCAGAAGGTCGAGTTTGACTCCGGCACCTTCGTGCCGGTCTTCGGGTCGGTTGCTGAGGCAGTCGAGGCAACCGGAGCCGATGTTTCGGTCGTCTTCGTCCCGGCCAAGTTCACCAAGGCCGCTGTGATGGAAGCCATCGACGCCAAGATCCCGCTTGTCGTGGTCATCACCGAAGGCGTTGCAGTCAAGGACAGCGCGGAGTTCTGGACCTACGCCCGGCAGGCTGGCACGACACGCATCATCGGCCCGAACTGCCCCGGAGTGATCAGTCCCGGAGCCTCCAACGCCGGCATCATCCCGGCCTCGATCGCGGGCGCGGGTCGCATCGGCCTGGTCTCGAAGTCGGGCACGTTGACCTACCAGATGGTCTACGAGTTGCGGGACTTCGGTTTCTCCACGGCCGTGGGTATCGGTGGCGACCCCATCATCGGGACTACGCACATCGACTGTCTCGAGGCGTTCCAGAACGACCCCGGCACCGACGCGATCGTCATGATCGGCGAAATCGGCGGGGACGCCGAGGAGCGGGCCGCGGCATACATCCAGGAGCACGTCACCAAGCCGGTCGTTGCCTACGTCGCGGGCTTCACTGCCCCCGAAGGCAAGACCATGGGTCACGCCGGCGCCATAGTGTCCGGTTCTTCGGGCACTGCGGCTGCCAAGAAGGAGGCGCTCGAGGCTGCCGGGGTCAAGGTCGGCAAGACGCCTTCGGCCACCGCAGACCTGATGCGCGAAGTAATGAAGAACTTGGGTTGACTCCCCGCTAGACAAACGGTCTGACCGAAGAGGTCCGGATCGGGATTTGGNNCAGGTGCGGGTGACTTCAATGCGGCAACGCTGCCCGGCGGCGTGTCAGCAACGAATATGCGGATGAGAAGTCTGCGGATGTTTCAGTGAGCCGCCTGGGACAGGAGCTAGCCTCCGGCACCGTTCTGGGCGTGTTGGCGCCGGTGGGCAAGGTGTACCTGCCAGGGGCGTCTCGTTTCTCGCGCAGCCGCCCCTCGCCCGGTGAGGTCCATAGGATCGCGGTGGGCAGTTCGAGCTGTTGGCAGTGCCGGCGCCGGCACTGGTGACAGCTCGTCGGCAGGGACGTCATCTGCGCCGATGGCTCGACCAATGTGCACCACAGCCTGACCTTTGAGGTTCTGCCGGTGATCGGCGACGACGTGGTGAGCCACATGGAAAATCCGGCAAAGTCAGGGCGTCAGCGGGAACGCCTTGCACCAAGTCTTGGCGCAATCTCGGGGCCGCGGCGCGCCCTGTCCCGACTTTTGATCGGCAACGGCGACCATGGAGATCTGATGAGTCTGTTCGATCGCGTTCGCCGCATCCGTGTCAGGGGCGTCCCCTCGGATACGCTCGCTGGCAGCCGGCTCCGGCGGGTCTCAGCAGTGGCCGGTGCCTCTGCGGCACTGGTGTCGATGCTTATCATCGCTGCGCCCGTAGTTCTCGCCTGGGTCGCCAGCCCGCAGAGCACCGTTGGCTGGCCCCGGGCACTATCAGTCGGCACCAGCCTCTGGCTGCTGGTCAATGGAGCCCAACTGAGTTCCGGGCCTGCCACTATCTCGCTGACACCTCTGTTGCTGACCACTATCCCGCTGGTCATAGCCACGATTGCTGCCCGGCGGATATTCAGGCAGTTCCACGACGGTCGCCCTGGCAAGTTGAGCCGGTGGGGAGGGGTACGCCGGGACGTGGCGGGAGCGTGCCTGTTCTTCATCTGTGCCTATGCTGCCGTCGGACTGGTCGTCGCCCTGGTCACAGTCGGCGAGCCATTGCACGCCTCAGCGCTGAGCTCTGCAGTGGGCACAGCCGTCGTGGGCATGGTCTCGGTGCTGTTTGCCCTCGCGCTTGAGTTCCGGGGTCAGATGGGTTCGGTGGCCCCCGACCTTGCGGAATGGTTTGAGGACCGGGTGCCGATACATCTGCGCAGGGCCATTCGACCGGGACTGTGGGGGGCATTGGCGGTCTTCGGCGCGGGCCTGGCACTGACTGTCGTGATGGTCGTGGCCCACCTGGGCCGGATCGGGCGACTGGACGACGCGTTGGGTGCCGATCCAGTCGGCCTAGTCATGCTCAGCCTTGGCCAGCTGACGGTCCTGCCAAACGTCGGGCTCTGGGCGGCATCCTGGATGTCGGGGCCCGGCTTCGGCCTCGGCGAGGGCACCGCAATCACCTGGTCGCACTCCAACCCTGGTCTGCTGCCGCTGATCCCCGGGCTGGGCGCGGTGCCGGCACCCGGCCCGCTACCCGCCGGTATGTGGCTCAGTGTCATGATCCCGGTTGCTGCTGGATGCCTGGTCGGCTGGCGGTCCTTGCGCGTAGTGGCCCGCCTGTCGTCCTTGCGGGCCAAGGCCGAGACCGCAGGGTCGGCATGTCTGCTCTCTTCCCTGGTCCTGACTCTTGCGACCGCTCTGGCAGGCGGGTCGCTCGGTGCCGCCCGGCTTAGTGGCTTAGGAGCACCGTCGTTGCTGTTCGGCGCGACAGTGCTGGGTGAGCTGTTGCTCGGCGCAGCGATTGTCGTCGGCCTCAGCCACCTGCGCGCTTTCCGAAGTTGAGGAAGCCACCAACGATGGAGTCGAGACTGCTGTTGTAGCGCGAGTTGCAGTCTGCCGTCGCGATAGCCGTGTTTGCCCCGAGCGTGCAGTCCTGGAGGCTCTTGGAGGTGCCATAGACGGCATAGGGCAACAGCACGATCAAAGTGAGAGCGCAGACCAGCGCCAGTCCGACGACGCTGGAGACGATGCCCCGGGCTGGCGCCCGAGCCGTCGACCGGGCCCGGATCGAGAGGATCGACTCCACCCCGGCCCATACCAACGGGACCACAGCCACCGCGGAAAAGGGCAACGGAGATCCGGCGGCGATCAGAGCGATGAGCATCAGAACTGCAAACTGTCGCGAATGTGCCACCCCTGGCGGCAGGGCCGGTGACTTGTGTGGCGAAACCAATGGGAACTCCTGGCATGGGACGGGGAGGCACTGCATGTGCGACGTCCGATATCGTCTCTCATCGTGACGAACATGGCCGAGACCGGGTCGATCTCCGGGACCATCGTGGTCCTTGTCTCGGGCTGCGGCACAAACCTCCAGGCGCTGATTGATGCCACGGCGGACCCGGCATATGGCGTGCGGATCGCAGCGGTGGGCGCCGATCGTGACAACATCGAGGGCCTGGCCCGCGCACGGAGGGCTGGTATCCCTACGTTTGTGTGCCGGGTCGCCGACTTTGCAACACGTGAGGACTGGGACGCTCGGCTTGCATCGCAGGTGGCGGCATACCAACCTCAGCTAGTGGTTCTTGCCGGCTTCATGAAGCTGACCGGCGAAGCGTTCCTGAGCCAGTTCGGTGGACGAACCGTCAACACCCACCCGGCACTGTCACCGTCTTTCCCGGGAATCCATGGTCCGCAGGCAGCCCTTGACTACGGGGTGAAGGTCACTGGTTGCACGCTGTTCGTAGTGGATCGTGGGGTCGACACTGGCCCGATTGTGGCTCAAAGGGCCGTGGACGTGTACGACGATGACACTGCTGAGCTCCTACATGAACGCATCAAGACAGTCGAGCGTCAGATGCTCGTCGACTACGTGGGCCGAATGGTCCGCAATGGTTTCTCCGTCTCAGAACGAAAGGTCACCATCTCGTGAGCGAGTCGAAGGCTTCCGGTAAGCGCGTCATCCGTCGGGCGCTCATCTCCGTTTATGACAAAGCAGGACTGGAGGTCCTGGCAAAGGGCCTGCATGAAGCCGGCGTTGCGCTGGTGTCAACGGGGTCAACTGCCTCGCGGATCGCCGATGCGGGCGTGCCGGTGACACGTGTTGAGGACCTGACGGGTTTTCCCGAGGTTCTGGGCGGTCGGGTCAAGACCCTGCATCCCACGATCCACGCCGGGATCCTTGCCGATACCGGCAACCCGGACCACGTGGCCCAGCTGACCGATCTGGGTATTGAGCCGTTTGACCTGGTGGTTTCCAACCTGTATCCGTTCTCCGACACGGTGAGCTCAGGTGCCACCCAGGAAGAGTGCATAGAGCAGATCGACATCGGTGGGCCCTCGATGATGCGGGCCGCGGCCAAGAACCACGCGAGCGTGGCGATCGTGACAAATCCTGCGGAATACGGTTCGGTGCTGGTTGCGGTACGTGGCGGCGGTTTCACTCTCAACCAGCGCAAGACCCTTGCGGCGGAAGCGTTCGTGCACACGGCTAGCTACGACTTTGCCGTCGCAAGCTGGATGGGCAGCGTTCTGGCCGACACCAGCGACGGCACCGGCTTCCCTGCGTGGGTAGGCGCGACGTGGACGCGGGCTAACGTCCTTCGCTACGGCGAGAACCCGCACCAGAAGGCAGCGCTTTATGCCCACTGGCGTCCTGGGATCGCCTCTGCCAAGCAGCTGCACGGCAAGGAGATGTCCTACAACAACTACATTGATGCCGATGTGGCCCAGCGTGCGGCGTACGACCACGCCGAACCGGCCGTGGCCATCATCAAGCACGCCAACCCCTGCGGGATCGCGATTGCTGGCGACATCGCCCAGGCCTACCGGCTTGCTCACGCCTGCGACCCTCAGTCGGCATACGGCGGAGTCATCGCGACCAACCGTCCCATCACAGCATCGATGGCGGAGCAGATTGCTCCGGTGTTCACCGAGGTCGTGGTCGCCCCGGCCTTTGACCCCGAGGCGCTGGAGATCCTTCAACGCAAGAAGGCAATTCGTCTCTTGAAACTGCCCGAGGGCATGGACCGTGGCGACCAGGTCGACTTCCGTGCGGTCAGTGGCGGAGTCCTGATGCAGACCCGCGACAAGATCGACGCGGTCGTCGAGGGTGAGACCGGCGGTGATGACCCATCGCGCTGGAGGCTCGTTTGCGGAGACCCGGCCGACGCTGCGACGCTGGCTGACCTCGGCTTTGCGTGGCGGGCCATCCGCGCCGTCAAGTCCAACGCCATCTTGCTCGTCAAAGGGGGCGCCAGTGTCGGTGTGGGCATGGGCCAGGTAAACCGGGTCGATTCCTGTCATCTTGCCGTCACTCGTGCCGGTGTGGAACGCGCTGCCGGTTCGGTGGCTGCATCGGATGCCTTTTTCCCATTCGCCGATGGGCTTCAGGTGCTGCTGGATGCTGGTGTCCGTGCCGTTGTGGCCCCTGGGGGGTCCGTCCGCGACCCTGAGGTCATCGAGGCAGCCACGTCAGCGGGTATCACGATGTACTTCACCGGTACCCGGCACTTCGCGCACTGAGCCAACGGTTCACCCGGCAATCTCCTGCAGTTGATCACGGCTGGGGGACCGGCAAAGTTAGGTGAGGCCCCGCTGTGGAAAGATTCAGGACATGACCGCGCAGATCTTGGATGGCAGGGCAACCCTGGCAACGATCAAGGACGAGCTCAAAGGCCGTATCTCCGCACTGGCAGAGCGCGGCATCGTCCCGGGTCTGGGTACAGTGCGGGTCGGAGAGGACCCTGGCACCCGGTGGTATGTCAACGCCAAGCACAAGGACTGCGCCGAGGTCGGCATCGCCAGCATTCGGTATGACCTTCCGACCGAAGCAACCCAGTCCGAGGTCGAGGCCATCGTCGACCGGCTCAACTCCGACCCTGCGTGTACCGGGTACCTCGTGCAGCAGCCGACGGGCCTGGATGAGTTCGCTCTCCTATCGAGAGTGGACCCGAGCAAGGATGTCGACGGGCTTCACCCGTATAACTTGGGATGCCTTGTCCTGGGGCAGGCGGCGCCCTTGCCGTGTACCCCGCTCGGAATCATTGAGCTGCTGCGTCGGTATGACGTTCCGATCGCGGGTGCCCATGTCGTCGTCGTCGGTCGCGGACTGACGGTGGGTCGACCGCTCGGACTGCTGCTGACCCGCCGTAGCGAGAACGCCACCGTCACCTTGTGCCACACAGGAACCCGCGATCTGGGCCAGCATGTCGGGCGCGCGGACATCGTCGTTGCAGCAGCCGGGGTGGCGGGCATCATCAGTGCGGACATGGTCAAGCAGGGGGCGGCGGTCGTAGACGTGGGCGTCAGCCGCCAGGTCGGCGCTGAAGGCAAATCGACCGTGGTGGGCGACGTCCACCCTGACGTGGCTCAGGTCGCAGGTTGGCTTACGCCGAACCCCGGTGGGGTTGGGCCGATGACGCGCGCGATGTTGCTCACAAATGTCGTCGAGGCCGCCGAGCGTGCGGTCGGCATGTGACCTCTGCCCGCTTTGGTGCATTGTGGCTGGTCGCCGCGGCCCTGATATCGGGTCTGGTGGTGATCGCGGTTGGCCAGGTTCGCGTTGGTGGATTCATCCTTGCTGGGACGGTGTTTGGCGCAGCGTTGATCAGGCTGGTGCTGCCGGCGGAACGGGCAGGCGGGCTGGTCGTGCGTTCTCGGGCCGCCGACGTCCTGTTTCTTCTAGGGATGGCCGTGGCGCTTTTTGTCATAGTCATCGCACTGGATCTGCGACCGATGGGCTGAGCCGAAGGGCACCGGTGTCGATGTCCGAGGTCGCGTGCACGGATGTCCGCACTCCTATGCACGTGTCTGGTTCCTTCGATGTTGCTGTGGGCGTATCGGCCGTCGACCAGGCGCTTTCTCAAATCGCGGCGCCCGCAATGAGTTCATCCTTTACCTGGCGCGCCTCAAGAAATGCCACAAGGCTCATGGTGTTGCTAATTACTCGGGCCTGGGTAGGCTGCACCGGCCGTACCTTAGGGGGTTGATGCTCAGAAGGTGCGCGGCGGTGCGACCGGCGTTCTCACATGAACGCCAGTCGCACCGGTAGCGGACCCGAAATGATGGGGCGGGGCACAGATCCCTCCGACTCTCCGGGTCAGGACTTGATGGCCTTGCGGTGGCCGTTGTGGGCGATCTCGATCTTGTGTGGCTTGGCCTGCTCGGAGACCGGGATGGTCAACCGCAGCACACCGGCGTCGTACTCGGCCTTGACCCAGTCAGTGTCCAAGTTGTTCCCCAGGAACAGCTGCCGGCTGAAGACCCGCGAGGCCGCTCGGCGGCAATCATCTCGGTGTCCTTGACGTCGAAGATGGGCCGTTCGGCCCTGACCGTGAGCACGTTGCGCTTGACGTTCAGGTCGACGTCCTGGGCCTTCACCCCTAGCAGGTCAAACTCCACGATGAACTCGTCCCCGTTGCGATCTGGTTCATCGGGTGTCGGCGATTTCGAAGATGCTGTTCCTGCTTGTCGTGGGGAATTCCGGCGCGGCCCGGACCGTGACGTGCTCGGGCGACCCTTGGCGTGTCAGACGGTAGGTGTCGGTGCCGGGGAGCCGCGTCACGACTGGGTTGCTCCATCCGTATACGGCCAATGCGTAAGACCAGACGACGCCCTCACCGCTGCCGCGCCAGGGCATGTGGCCCTGGTCAAACGAGGTCTGAATGGCCCGGGCCATCGCGAGGCTGTCGTCGGGCCACATCCGCCAGGGCGGGCTTTCTGCGATGTCCACAACCAACCGAGCCGGGGACTGCAGCCGGGTGACCTGGAAACCGGCCGTTCGGTCAAGTCCGATGCCGAAGCTGAGCACGGCCTCGAAGTCGCCTGAGATGGAGACCTGCTTGAGTGTGGGATAGCCTGGCATCACCGTGGACGGGCCGGCATAGGGCGTGATGGGCGTGGCCGACCAGTGGGCCACGGCCCCGTGGACCACGACCTGCAGGAACGACAAGCCCTGCAGTGGCACGGCCTTATCCGAAGGGTCCGCGTGGACGACGGGCACGTAGCGGACGTTGGCCTCGCCGAATGAGGAGGTGAACTGGAGGGTGAGGCGTTCATAGGAGCCGTGCCGTCCGGTCCGGATCGCGCTCAGCACTGGCACGCCTTGCCCAGAGGCAGCAGCCGCGATCGTGCGCGGCTCGATGGGCCAGACCGGACCGGTGGCCGCGATGTTCGACGTGGACGCTGTGGGGGACGGCGCTGGGGTGGTATTCGTCGTGCTGCCGCTGGAGGACGACTCTGGGGTGGTAGCACTCGTGTTGGCAGTAGGGGACGAGGAGGTCGCGGCTGACTCTGGGTTTGCTGTTGTGGTGGTGAAACTGCCCGGGGTCTGCGGCGACTGGCTGTTGCTGGGAGTGCAAGCAGTGACCCCCAGGCCCAAGACGGTGGTTGCAAGGACCATCAGGGTGAAGCGGCCTCGTGAGCTGCTCATGATCGTTCCCCTTTGATGTATCAGGGAGTCCTGGATGGACCCTCCCGGAGTCCTGGATGGATGCTCCCGATGTCACCTTCTCTCCGCGCAGCACCGGGTGGAAGGCACCCAAGGTGCGGTGTTCGCCCACCTCACGAGGTCTGCGCCTGCGACATCGCCACCAGTATCGGCAACGGCGCCCTACGCGCAGCCGCCACCTGACCCTGCCATGCACGGACGGCCCTGTCGTCAGTGACAAGGGCGGCACCTGGATCTACTACTGCGTCCTGCCCGAACGCCTCGCTCAAATGAGCGACGCAGTTCAGCTCACCGATACTGCGTGAATCAAGTAATAGGGTCTTGGCGGAGGTCGGAGACCTATCCGGTCGTTTCTTGTCGACCGTCCACCGTCCCGAAGACGGAACGACGACCGGTGATCAGAGACTGCCCTTGGCCGCCGTCGAGTCCACGACATGAACTGCGCTCGAGTCGTTGCGTAGTCCGATCGGTCAGCGGTGCGGCCGACAGCTCCACGAGGGCCAGGCCGCGGTCGCCCACCAGGACGCCAATTGCGTCGGACAGCGGTCGCCTCGCCGTGCGGCCGCTGGCGATAGCGAGCTGGCCGTGCGAGGGCGCTGCCCGCACACAGCGGTCAGCGGGGATCGATACGGCGCGAAGGGCGACAGCTGCACGGCGGACGTGCGTTCGAAGGGGTTGGTGCACGAGGCTTCAATGCCCGATCGCCGAGGGCTGCGAGATCATCACTGGCCAACTCGCTGAAGTCGACACAGGGTGATCCTGGCCGATAGTAAGTCGTCCACGAAGCGTGCACCCGACCAGCACGGATCACTCGTAGCTGTTCAGCCATGGGGGGCACGTGTGCCGGTCTGTGTCGTGGTCGAGGTCGCTGTTCAGCGATGCGACTGGTGCTCACAGCACGGTCCGGTCCGCGACGCGTGCAGGAGTAGGGACATCCGTGCACACGACTTCGGGCATCGACAACGGCGCCCGCAACGAGAAC
>PMJN01000237.1 GCA_003157445.1 Micrococcales bacterium | reverse complement strand
TTCATCGTGCGCCCGTGGGCGCTTCATCACTGTCCACCGGGCGTGCCTGCCCGTCCCAGCGAGCCCGCGCCATGTCCACCCGGCATCCTGCCAGCGGACCGCCCACCATGGCAGTTCCTTCCGAGCGCCAGCGTGCGACCGCCTCTTCCTTCAAAGGCTGGGGTACCGCACCGCTGGCAAGGATCACCCGCCACCAGGTCACCGACGACCCGTAGGCGGACAGCACCGCCCCGACCTGCCGGGGGCCACCGCGGCCGAGAAGCTCGGCCACGTCTGCGTAGGCCAGGACCATGCCCGAAGGGATCTGGTCGACGATGTCGAGCACCGCCTCGGCGAAGTCCGGGAGCGACTCGGGCCCTGGATGCCTTGTGGGCACTGGCTCAGTACCTGGGCTGGGAAGGGTCGACGTCGCGGACCCAGGCGAGCACTCCGCCGGATAGATGGCGAACGTCGGGGTGTCCAGCCTCGATCAGGATCCGCGCTGCCTCCTGCGAGCGAATGCCGGCCCTGCAGAAGATGACAACCGCCGTGTCGAACGGAATCTGCGAAACCGCTGCCCCGCAACGGAACTCGTCAAGGTCGATGGCGCGGGCTCCGGGGATACCGGCGATGGCGCGCTCCTGGCTCCCCCGCACATCGACCACCAGCACACCCGCGGTGCCACCCTGTTCTAAGAGCAGATCCGAAAGCTCCAAGGCCGACATCGCAGGCACCGCTACTGCCTGGACCGAACCGCCCGTAACAGCGACGGGAGGTCTCGGCGCGCAGAAGTCTTGGTAGTCGACCAGCTCGGTGACGGTCGGGTGCTGCCCGCACACAGCGCACAGCGGGTTCTTGCGCACGGTCAACACGTCCCAGCTCTGAGCCATGCCGTCATGGACCATCAACCTGCCGACCAAAGGATCCCCGATGCCGACGATGAGCTTGACAGCCTCGGCCGCCTGGACGGATCCGATGGCGGCGCAGAGAACTCCGAGTACTCCCCCCTCGGCGCAGGAAGGCACCAGAGCAGGGGGCGGCGGCTCGGGAAACACGCACCGGTAGCAGGGGCCATGCTTGGCCCACCAGACTGCGGCCTGACCGTCGAAGCGATAAACCGACCCCCAGATGTTCGGCTTGCCCAGCAAGACGCACGCGTCGTTGAGCAGGTATCGCGTCGGGAAGTTATCCGTGCCATCCAGGACGAGGTCATAGTCGGCGATGATCTCCAGGGCGTTGGCCGAGTCGATCCGGACGTCGTGGCGCACAACTTTCACCAACGGATTCAGCGATGCCAGCCTCTGGGCGGCCGACTCGGACTTCAACCGGCCGACGTCGCCAACTTGGTGGACGACCTGCCGCTGCAGGTTCGACAGTTCCACCACGTCATCGTCAACAACACCGATGGTCCCCACACCGGCGGCCGCGAGGTACATCAGCACCGGGGACCCCAGGCCCCCCGCACCCACGACCAGCACCCGGGCATTCTTGAGGCGGCGCTGACCGTCCATGCCCACGTCGGGGATGAGCACATGGCGGGCGTAACGCTCGATCTCTGGCGCGGACAGCGGCGCCGATGGCGCCACAAGAGGTGCAAGAGCCATGCAGGCGAGGTTACTCCCGCGTAAGATGCGTTTCGCCGGTCGTATCAACGGAAGGGACGCGCCAGTGTCGATGAGCCCTGACACACGCAGTCGCGGCGTGCGGATGCCTCGCCCTGCCCGGCGCGCCCAGCTGCTCGAGGCCGCACAGGAGGTATTCGTCGAGTCGGGCTACCACTCCGCAGTCATGGACGACATCGCCGACCGAGCCGGGGTCTCCAAACCTGTTCTATACCAACACTTCCCCGGCAAGCTCGATCTCTACTTGGCGTTGTTCGACCAGCACGCCGGTGAGCTGCTGGATCTGATCCGGGCGGCTCTGGCCTCCACCACTGAGAACAAGCAGCGGGTCGCAGCCAGCATCGGCGCCTACTTCGAGTTCGTTGGTCGTGACGGAGCCCCCTTCCGCCTGGTCTTCGAGTCCGACCTGATCAACGAGACCGCCATCCGACAGCGAGTCGACAAGATGTCTCAGGACTCCGCCGAAGCCATCGCCGAGGTCATCAAGGAGGACACCGACCTACCCGATGCGGAGGCGCACCTGTTGGGCATGGCGCTGTCTGGCATGGCCCAGATCTGCGCGCGCTTCTGGCTGGTGCAAGGTTCGTCGATTCCCCGCGACGAGGCGGCCCGGCTGGTGGCTACCTTGTCCTGGCGCGGACTGGGTGGCTTCCCCAAGATCGAGCGGGAAGGATCCGGCTCCGAGCCGGGTTAGCCTTCGACGTATCGTCCCAAGGACATCAAGTGTCCAAAGGCACCAAATTCTGAGGAAAGGCTTTCCCGTGGAGGTCAAGATCGGCGTGCAAAACGTCGCGCGCGAGGTCGTGGTGGAGTCCGGTAAATCCCCTGAGGAGATCGAAGCCCTGGTGACCGCCGCGTTGACCAAGGGCGGTCTGCTCAACCTGGTGGACGACTCGGGCCGCCGCGTAATCGTCCCAGTGGCCACGATCGGCTACGTCGATCTCGGGGCAGCCAAGAAGGGCTCAGTGGGCTTCGGCACGCTCTGAACCGGTTGCGGGCGCGACGACCACCGGGGTCGACGCGCCTGTTGCTGTTCACCGCAGCGACGTTTCTGCGGTCGTGAAGCCGCCATAGTAGGTATCTTCTTCAACGGCGCAAGTGGATCACCTTCGGAATCGGTAGCGTCGTGGCTGCACTGGCACATCATCGGACTCCTAGGGCGCAAAACCGGCCGTTGCGGGCCGGGAGGAAGCACATTCGCCTGTCGGTGGAAGGCTGGACGTTCAATGCTGTTGGGCG
>PMJN01000367.1 GCA_003157445.1 Micrococcales bacterium | reverse complement strand
CCCGCCTGCAAACTGTGCCCGTGGAACATCGGGTGGATGTGCCCGCCATGCTGTGTCGGGTCGCTGTACTCGTCCTCGAGGTTGCGGGCGTCGCGGAACGCCGCATTCCTTTCTGCAGCGCGCCTCCGATTCAGTGCTCGTCTTTCTATGCCGAAGGCCATGGTCGCCACTGCCTACTTGTCTTCGGTCTTGACAGTTTTGTACCGGCACATATACGCCCTATGTCGAGTCTGCCCTGTATGTCGACAGGGCGTGACGGGGCGCCTCCCCGGGAACTGCACGCCTGGTGGTGCGACAAAGAAAACTCCTGACGACATGTCAGCCTCCCTCTTCCTGCCCGCAGAGTAGCCAACATCGGAGCTCAGTGACTTATCGAATGGGTGTGTGGCACTCCCCTCGGAGCAAGGAGGCATGCAATCTGGTCTCCAGAGTGGACACCACCGCTCGCTGTGCGAGGTCTGCCCTGACGTGCACACCTGAGTGCCCGCCTCACTGGTCTTGTCGTCGTCCACCTCGTGGTTCTCGACGGTTACTTCCGCCTGGCCTGGACGATCTTTAGCGATGGTCCGCCATGGACGGCTGAGGTGGGCGGCAGTCAGGTCACCGCATCCAACGGCGGCGGTCTTGCCGCTGAGAAGTCGGTGCAACGGATGACGTCTCAGGAACTGTACGGGAACTCGATGGCATACCGCCGGGGCGGCAGATCGAACTAAAGAGGCTCGCGATTACGCGTCGCCTGTAGCCAGGCTTCCGTGTTTGGTGAAGGTGCCCATCGTCACCAACTGTTCGGCTATTTCAGGATGTTGACTGCCCGCGCAAGGACAAGCGCCGTGGTCGAAAGGGCAATGGCACTTTGCAGCGCCATCAATGACTTCGCCCATCTCGACAGCGGCATGGTGTCCGTCGGCGAGAACGCCATAACATTTGTGAAGCTGGTGTAGAGGTAGTCAAGGAAGCGTGGCTCCCAATGTTGCGGGCTCAGTTCCGGCGAGGTCATCTGCGGGAACAAGAAGTCCGGGTGCGGGTCCGTCCCGGCTGCCCGGTTGAACGGGCCGCCTCGGTCGAGCTCCCAGTACCAGATTCCGAAGACGATGATGTTGGTCAGGTAGATCGCTGCACCGGCGCTGAGAAGACCGATCGCGTCGTTACCCGTCTTGCCAGTCACGATGCTGTAGTCGAGCACGAAGGCAGACAACAGGTTGTCCAGGGTGATCGCACCGGCCAGCGTCATGGTCAGGTAACGCCCGATCCGCGTCCTTCGAGATAACCGCACCGGGTTGATCGCTGTCAGCATTGCTAGCAGGGCGACCTCAAGCAGAGGCAACAGCCACCGTGGGTGCAAACCGTAGCGGTCGGAAAGCCATGTCTGCAGGGCGATGACGACCATAATCGACGCTGCCACGGGCAGGCGGTTCTCTGGTCCGGTAGGCCGCAACCACGCCGGTACTAGGTCCGAATCGAACCCGACAGCGTGTCTGAGCCCGCCATGTGAAACCGCGGCCCATGTGGGATGAGGTGAGCGCCCCGCGGAATCTGCACTCTCAGGTGTTTCCGGCTTCTCCTGTTTGGCCATGGCGCAATTGTGCGCCGCCTGTCTGCGGTGACTCACTGGTCCCTCTTCGAACGGGAGTCGAAGGCTACGGTCGCTGCGCCGCAGAAGCCGGTGCAATAGTTGACCTTGCGGGAGGCAAGCATTGGCTTCGGGTTCTCGGAGTTCATTCGAGAACCTGAGGCTTTTTACCCAAACCTTGTTCGCCGGGGAGCCCTTGGCCGCACGCTGGTATCTGTTCAACTTCTGGAGGACATAGATGCGCCATGCCATCAGGCATCGCGACGCGACCCTGAACGCGCTGGCTGTGATGACCGGTGGGCTGACTATCGCTGCCTGCGTCGGGACTGGGTTGTTGACCGCCCTGGCCGCTGACTACACGGCGCAGAAGGCCCGAGGGATCGCAGAGACCAAGGTTGCGGCGGCTGTTGCCACCGCGGTTGCCGGGGCGCCTGCGAGGACTGCTCATGCCGTCCCGAAGGCGGTCGTGGTGGTGCCCACACCCGCACCAATACCTGCGCCCGCCCGAACCGTGACCACTGCTACACAGGGGCGATCCGCGTCGCCTGCCGCGGCACCGGCACGGGTTGCCGCTCCAGCGCCTGCCCCCGTTGCCGCTCCAGCGCCTGTTCCGTCTGCCGCTCCAGCGCCCGCCGTTGCTCCTGTTCGGTCAGCGGCGTCTTGATGCATACGCTCGAAATATCAGCCACTGTATGCCGTTGGGTGGTGCCCTCTGGTGCGCCGCGAAGTGCTGGTCTGCGACCTCGCCTTGCAGAGCACCAACGTGGCGCCTGCAGGCACGCGGACGGAACTGCGCCCCTGGTGACTTCGATCCCGGCACGTTCTCCAGACGAGGTCGACGCGCAGTCACGGGACAAATGTGTTGCTGGTCAGGGTAAAGGTCGCAAATGAGTAATCACACGCTCCGGGTCGACTGGCCGAACTGTAAGGCCCACGGCCTGTGCGCTGAGATCCTGCCCGAGATCGTCAGCCTTGACCAGTGGGGCTATCCGATCGTGATGGGGGTCGTTACCAGCGATGTGCTCACCATGGCTAGGAGTGCTGTCAAGGCCTGCCCGACCCTGGCACTGCGGCTTACCAAGGCGCCCCCGCGTCACGGACGAATCAAGAACCGAGCTGGTTGGCTCACGGATTTTCTCCACCATTTTGGGATGTCTCGTCCTTGAGGGCGAATTAGGGCGGTCCGCGCCGGGTTACGTGCCTTCTGGGCGATTGCGTCGGGCGACAGCGTCGATCGTGACGGCAATCAGCAACACCAGGGCTGTGACGATGTACTTGGCGGCGGCGCTGAAGCCCAGCAGGCCCATGCCGTTGTCGATCGCAGCGATTACGACCCCGCCGATCACCCCGTGCATGGCCTTGCCGCGGCCACCGAAAAGACTCGTGCCGCCAATAACGGCAGCTGCCACCGAGTACAGGACTAGGGTGCCGCCGTCCAGCGAGGTGGAGATTGAGCGTAGGCGTGATGCGTACACGACCCCGGCGATCCCGGCTGTCAGGGAGCAGAGCATGAAGGCTGTCGTCCGAATTCGTGTCAGGTTGATTCCGGCTCGCCGTGCGGCCTCAGCGTTGCCACCGATCGCGTAGACATAGCGTCCGAACTTCAACCGACCGAGTACAAATGTCCAGAGCGCGAGGACGGCGAAGACCAAAAGGATGACCCAGGGAACCCCATAGACCGGGACCAAGACGCCTCGATCGGCATTGCACAACAAGACGAGCCCCGCGCCCGCGAGGAGCGCGAAGGTGATCTTCGCGATGGTCAGCGACGGCGGGGGTGCCAACAGGGCGGCGTCACGGCGACGCGCGTCGCGGCGCCAGGTCTGTGCCCCATAGATCGCGACGATCACGAGCATCACGACCCAGCCGACGGCCTTGGTCAGGTTCGCGCTGCCGATGTCGTTGATCGTGTTGTCCTGGATGAGGATCGCCCCCCCGTTGCCGAGAATGTAGAGCATCACCCCTTCCCAGAACAGCAGGCC
>PMJN01000207.1 GCA_003157445.1 Micrococcales bacterium | reverse complement strand
GGCGAGATGGGCGACAGCCACGTGGGTCTGCAGGCGCGGCTGATGTCCCAGGCCTTGCGTAAGCTCACCGGAACGATCAGCAGCACCAATACGACGATGATCTTCATAAACCAGCTCCGCGAAAAAATCGGAGTGATGTTTGGCTGTTTCTCCTACAACACGCGGGTGACCCTGGCCGACGGTTCAACGGAGAAGATCGGCAAGATCGTCAACCAGAAGCTGCCGGTCGAGGTGCGAACCTATGACGTCGAGCTCAATCAGATCGTTAACCGTCCCATCACTAACTGGTTCGACAACGGGGTGGCCGAGCACTTCCTGCAGTTCACCGTGGAAAAATCCAGTGGCAATGGTCTTTCGCAGTTCGCCGCGACGGACAACCATATGATCCGTACCCCTGGGGGATGGCGGGAGGCCGGCGAACTCATCGTCGGGGACAGGGTGCTCTCCAACGAAACCGCCCGGCTGAGTGACCAGCAGTGGCAGCTTGTGCTGGGCGGCCTCATGGGCGACGCCCATCTGGCGTCCAACCTGCACGATCGCCATGGCGTGCGTTTCCGGATGGGACACGGCGAGAAGCAGAACGAGTACCTGGACTGGAAGGCTTCGCTGTTCAGCAACATCAGTCAGAGCCGTACGGTCAATGCCAAGGGTGCAGCCTTCGTCGATTTGTCGCCGTTGCCCGAGCTCGGCGAGCTTCGCGAGGTTGTCTACTGGGGCGATGGGAAGAAGCACCTGACCGACGACTATCTCAAGTCACTGAGTCCCTTGGCCCTGGCCATCTGGTTCATGGACGATGGCTCGTTCAGCGAACGTTCCAAGGGATTGCCGCACCGCACCGCCGGCAGCAGTGGCCGCGTTGAGTTCTGCGTCGAGGCGATGAGCGAGGCGAGCCGTGTGCGACTTGCCGACTACCTGCGCGACGTCCACGGTGTTGACTGCATGCTCTCGATCCGTGGTGCTGTCAAGAAAGCTGTGCTGACGATGACAACTGCCGGCAGTTGCAGGTTCCTGGAGCTGGTGGCACCCTACGTACACCCGTCCATGGACTACAAGATGCTCCCGCGTTTGCGTGGGCAGTTCGTGGTGGAGCCGCAGTTCGTTGAGCCAAGCCAGGTGCTCGTCCCAGCACGGGTGCTTTCGGTACAGGTCAAGCCGCAGACGTGTTCCATGCATCGGTTCGACATCGAGGTCGCAGGCACCCACAACTACTTTGTTGACGGCGTCATGGTGCACAACAGCCCTGAGACAACCACAGGTGGCAAGGCGCTGAAGTTCTACGCCTCGGTCCGGCTGGACGTCCGCCGTATCGAGACCCTCAAGGACGGCACCGACCCGGTTGGTAACCGCACTCGCGTCAAGGTCGTCAAGAANNGATCAGCTGGGGCAGGGCAAGGAGAACGCACGCTCATTCCTGAAGGACAACCCCGACCTATCTGACGAGCTGGAGAAGAAGATCAAGGAGAAGCTCGGTATCGGTCCGCGGGTTGACCAGACCCCTGAGCCGGTCGCAGCGATGCCAGCCACGGCCGTGCCAGCCAAGGCCGGGCCGTCGGTCAAGTCCGTGCCGATCAAGAACGGGCCGTCGGTCAGGAACGGATCAGCCAAGGCACGGTCGACTAAGGCTGCGCCGACCGAGGCCGTGCCGATCAAGGACATGCCAATCAGAGATGTGCCGGTCGACTTCTGATAGGTATGACGATGGGGACGCAGGACGAGGCCGCGTCTGCGGCGGCTGTTCTGGCCGACGCGCGCACTTCCTCTGCGGCCAATGATCCGATTCCCGAAGTCCAGAAGCAGGACAGGGAACCGGTTCCGCGCGATGTGGCACGACAAATTGTGCTGCGGCAGCTAGCCACGGCCCCACGCAGCCGTGCCGAGCTGCTGGAAAAGCTCGCGCAGCGCGGTTGCTCCGCCGAGGTGGCTGCCAGTGTTCTGGACCGAATGACCCAGGTAGGCCTGGTCGATGACCAGGCCTATGCCCAAATGTTCGTACGCTCCCAGCAGGCAGGACGCGGTCTGGCCAAGGGTGCACTCGCCCGTGCGCTGAGAACCAAGGGCATCGAGGACCAGCTGGTCGATGAGACGCTTGCCTCAATATCTGATGAGGAGGAACGTGATCGGGCTCGCGCGCTAGCAGACAAGAAGCTACGGGCGATGCATGGCCTGGGCATTGAGGTCCAAACACGACGGTTGGTCGCCATGCTGGCTCGCAAGGGGTACACCTCCAGCATGATCTATGCCGTCATCCGTGAGGCCATTGCCGACGCGCCGGAACACTTGCCTGACTGACAGACAGCCCTTGAGAGCCACAGTTCTTGCTGACCCAGATGGCGACGGTCGAGATGTCCTGAGTCGGGCGGGTCCTCCCTTTGCGGTGGCTGCTGCAGCGATAACCAAACCCGTTGTGCTTTTTGCAGTTGTAGGACCGGCAGTGAGCCGCGGCAGGCCCTGGTGCCAGCGTGTGCAGACTTGGGAGTCTTGGCCCTGTCGGTGGAACGTGAACCTCAACATGTTGTCCGGGTAGCAGTTGAATCCTGGTCATTCATGGCCGGGAGAATGTCAAGGCGGTTAGTGCTTCATGTGTGCATAGAGGTAGCGGCGGAAACGAAAGGCGGCACCGATCCGCAACGGGGTTGATGGCGTATTTGTGGGCGTGACTTGCGTGAATGCTGCACAGAACTTCGTCGAACTGGCCGCGTTGGTCGTCGAGACGGGCGCCTCGCCCGATCCGGAGGTGCACTCCGTCGGTGCTCCCACGAACGACGACCATCAGCGAGAGTCCTGTGATCGTCGTCACGCCCGTCGATGGTCACTCGAGTCACAGCGCCACAACCTGGCGCACCTCAGTGCCACCCGCAATTGGAACGGCGCTTCGGGGCCTGTTCGCACCGACCTGGAAAGGTTATTGGGGAAGGAAGACGTACGCTTGACGATGCGATGAAGACCTATCAAGTTCGCACCTACGGGTGTCAGATGAATGTGCACGACTCCGAGCGGCTTTCCGGGCTACTGGAGTCCGCCGGCTATGTCGACATTGCCGATGTCCGGGATCCGCCGGAAACCGCGGACGTCGTGGTGTTCAACACCTGTGCCGTGCGGGAGAACGCCGACAACAAGCTGTACGGCAACCTCGGTCAGCTGCGCCCGGCCAAGATGAAGAACCCTGCCATGCAGATCGCGGTGGGCGGCTGCCTGGCGCAGAAGGACCGTGCCGCCATCGTGGACAGGGCCCCCTGGGTGGATGTGGTGTTTGGCACCCACAACATGGGTGCGCTGCCGGTACTTCTGGACCGCGCTCGTCACAACAAGCAAGCTGAGGTCGAGATCCTCGAGAGTCTGGACGTCTTTCCTTCGACGTTGCCCACTCGACGTGACTCGGCATATAGCGCGTTGGTGTCCATCTCTGTTGGCTGCAACAACACCTGCACGTTCTGCATCGTCCCGACCTTGCGGGGCAGGGAGATGGACCGCCGCCCCGGCGCCATTCTCGCTGAAATCGAGGCTCTTGTGGCTCAGGGCGTCATCGAGGTCACTCTGCTGGGCCAGAACGTCAACACTTACGGCGTGGAGTTCGGCGATGGGTTGGCGTTCGGCAAGCTGTTGCGTGCCTGCGGGCAGATTCGCGGCCTTGAGCGGGTGCGCTTCACCAGCCCGCACCCAGCTGCTTTCACCCGGGACGTCATCCTCGCGATGGCGCAGACGCCCAACGTCATGCCAAGTCTTCACATGCCGCTACAGTCCGGCTCCGACAGGGTACTGAAGGCGATGCGCCGGTCCTACCGGAGTGCGTCTTTCCTGGGAATCCTCGACACCGTTCGCGAGTACATCCCCGGCGCCGCGATCACGACCGACCTGATCGTCGGATTCCCTGGCGAGACCGAGGAGGACTTCCAAGAGACGCTGGCCGTGGTGCGCGCATCTCGTTTTGCTGGCGCGTTCACCTTCCAGTATTCGATTCGCCCTGGCACGCCGGCGGCAACCATGCCGGACCAGATTCCCAAGGTCGTCGTACAAGAACGGTATGAGCGTCTGCTCGCGCTCCAGGAGGAGCTCTCATGGGCCGAGAACCTCAAACTGCAGGGGTGTGCTGTCCAGGTGCTTGTGGCTCAGGGCGAGGGCCGCAAAGACGCTGCGACCGCGCGGCTGTCCGGCCGAGCGCGCGATAACCGTCTGGTTCATTTCGCGGTTCCGAACGGAGCTGAGGTGCCGCGCCCCGGTGACGTCGTGGAGGTGAGCGTGACTCGTGCCGCGCCGCATCACCTTGTGGCCGACTCCGGTTCTGAGGGTGGCCTCTTCAGCGTGCGTCGCACCCCCGGTGGTGACGCCTGGGAGGCCCTGCAGGACGTGCCAGGCTCGGGTCGACCCGCTGTCACTTTAGGTATGCCGTCCCCGCGGCGGCCGAAGACGGACGATGTCGCCGCTGCGGCCTGTCGCTGAACGACTGACTCGCCATGCTCATCACCGCTGCCGTTGTCCCGGGACCTCCGGCGTTCGTCGCCGATCTGATGGGTTCGGCCGCTCACGAGCTTGATGGCCTGCGTGATGTCGCGGATCGGGTGGTTTCCCGGGCATTGTCTGATCTGGTGGCGGTGTCGGCCGGATCTGCGCCATCTTCGGGTTCTGGTTCACAACCGGCTTCGGTACAGCTTGTCATCGTGGGTTCGGGCGAGCCGGGGGAGTTCAACGCTGCTGGGCCGGTGTCGTTCGCCAGTTTCGGGCGCGACGTGGCGATTCCAGCTCTGGTCGAGGGGCAGCGCAGCGATGTTGAGCTGCCGACCCCAATAATGGTTGCCCGCTATCTTGCGAGTCGCGACATCTCCGCAAACCCCGACCATGCGCAGCTGTGGGCATCCGCGCTCTGGATCACGACCAGCGGTGGCGACGCTAAGGACCTAGGCGAGCAGGTCGGCGCAGACGACGCCGGCGTCGGCCTGATTCTGGTGGCCGACGGTGCGGCCTGTCATGGGCCCAAGGCACCCAGGGCCCAGGACGAACGAGCCCAGACCTATGACGATGAGGTGTGCGAGGCGCTTGCCTCGGGATACCCCAGTCGCCTCGCCCAGATCGAT
>PMJN01000269.1 GCA_003157445.1 Micrococcales bacterium | reverse complement strand
CCCGCGACGGACGGACCGGATCCCACGTACGCCGTTCGTACGCGTTCTCCGACCCTCACCAGACAGTCAGAATTATCACTCTCATGGTGAGAGTGCTAACCCAATGATTAGCACTCGACCCCTTCGAGTGCAAATGCCGGAGGGCACGCCGGCGGAGCGCCTTGTGTCTGCGATGGCGCCGACTTGCCCTGGGGCCCTGATTCGCCACGTGCCAGACCTGTCCGGCACCCCGCAAATTCAGCGGGAGGATGCCGGGGCGCACGACGAAGAGCTCCCGAATGTCTGACTACTACGCCAGGTACCTCGGCGGCCTACCCAGGTACCTCGCGCCGTACTACCAGGCCGCCATCGGTTCAGCGCCCGCCAACACCTGGTCTGGGCAATCCTGGCAACGGTCCTGTACATCTGACCCTGGGTTAACGTGTCGATCGCGTACGCCGCCAAGGTCAGCGGCATGTGGGCCACCGGGGAACGTCGCGGACGCCTGCGCCGCTTCACTGCGGGCCAAGCAGGCCGCCCTCCAGGAAGTCATCGTCATCCCAGTCTTCCTGGCGGCATGTGTCTGCGCCGCCTCAGCGATGGGACTCTTGGCAGCGGTCACTCACTCTTGAGTCGGCAAGCAAGCCTGAGCGTGAACGCCTCAAACTGCCCTGGCAGATGCTCAGGCCTGGGCGCCCAGCCGTCGAGCCGAGCGTGCTTGCTGACGAGTAGCGCGCAGGCGATGCAGGCGCTTGATCAACATCGGGTCAGCCTCCAGCGCAGCCGGGTTGTCGATCAGTGCATTGAGTACCTGGTAATAGCGCGTGGCGCTCATGTCGAACAGCTCTCGGATGGCCTGCTCCTTGGCGCCGGCGTACTTCCACCACTGGCGTTCAAAGGCGATGATCTTACGGTCGCGCTCGCTCAGTTCGCCCAACTGGGTGCTCTCGATCTGTGTAGCGGCGTCCATATGGCCCTCCGGTGGCTTGGGTGCATGTCAATCGTAGCGGCCGAATGACACCGATGTCATTCACCCGCGCTGGTCCGCTCGATACTCCGGTAGCCCGCCACGCGGGCCCCAACTGCGGTCGAGCTCAGGCCATAGTGTCCAAGATCGCGGTGATGTCATCCTGGGATGTAGCGGGATTGACGATGGCGAACCGGGCCACCGTCTCGCCCTCGTGCGAGGTCGGCACGACGAACGCGAACTCCTCGCGCATCATCTCAGCACTCCACGCGTGATAGTCCGCCGGCTCCCAACCGTGTCGCCGGAAGACCACCACGGACAGGTCGGCTTCACGCAGCGCCTCCAGATAGGGGCGTCGAGCGATCTCGGCCTCGGCGAAGCGGGTCATCTCCAGCGTCGCCTCGATCGCCGCCGTGTAGGCATGGGTCCCGTGGGTGACCAGCGAGAACCACAGCGGCAGCCCGCGAGCCCGACGGGTCAGCCCGATCGAGTACTCGGACGGGTTCCATTGCGCATCGGTGAGCACGTCCAGATACGACGCCTTCTGAGCGTGGGCGCCACGCCCCAGGGCGGGCTCGCGATACAGCAGAGCACAACAGTCAAAAGGCGCGAAGAGCCACTTGTGCGGGTCAACGATGAAGGAGTCGGCATGCTCGATCCCTGTGAAAAGGTGCCGAACCGTGGGTGCGGCCAGACCAGCCCCACCATAGGCGCCGTCGACATGCAACCAGATGCCGTACTCATGGCAGACCTTCGCCACGGAGTCCAGATCGTCAACGATGCCGAAGTTCGTGGTGCCGGCCGTTGCCACGACGGCAAAAAAGGTCTCCGGTCCTTCGGCCTCCAGTACGGCCCTCAGGTTGTCTCCGTTCAGGCGCTGGTGCTCATCACCGGCAACCCCGACCAACTCTGCGTCCATGACATCGCAGGCGGACCTGATCGAGGAGTGCGACCCCTGGTGGGAGGCCACCTTGGTGGGTCCCGGCGCGGTGGAACCTGACCTTTGACGCCGTGACCGCGCCGCCCAGCGTGCAGTGACCAGTGCCGACAAGTTGCCGATCGTGCCCCCGGGCACGAATACACCTCCGGCTTGAGCCGGCAGCCCTGCCAGGTCCGCGATCCAGCGCAGTGCCGCGTTCTCTGCAAAGACGGCGCCCGAGCCCTCAAGCCAGGACCCGGCATAGATGCCCGAGGCGCCGACAACGAGTTCGAACATCACCGCCGCCTCGGTGGGCGCGCACGGGATGAAGGACAGATAACGCGGGTGATCGCTGGACAGGCAGGCCAGCGCCAGCTCATCGCCAAACAGCTTCAGTGCAGCCAACCCGCCCATGCCCTCGGTCGTGATGGTGTTGCCAGCCACGCTCTGGAGCTGCTCGAGCGTCCTGGGACCGTCCAGCGGCACCGGATGAAGCCGCATACGGTTCTCCACATACCGCAGGATCGCCTCGCCCAAGGCCTCGGTGTCTGCATTGAATCCGTGCACGAGCGGAGTCTACGGCCCGTGGCGTTCGATAGGTTGGCTCAGTGCCCCACACCCGCGCACTAACCGAAATAGTCCATCCTTCCTGGGTCAGCACTCTTGCGCCTGTCACCACGCAGATCGCAGCCCTGGGGGCGTTCCTGCATGCGGAGCGGGAGTCCGGCCGCGGATACCTGCCGGCAGGTCAGCAGATCCTGCGGGTATTCGCCCAACCCATGGACGAGGTTCGGGTCCTCATCGTCGGCCAGGACCCCTACCCGAGCCCGGGCCAGGCGGTCGGGCTGGCGTTCTCAGTTCCGCCCAAATTGCGCCCGCTGCCGGGCAGCCTGCGCAACATCTACCGGGAGCTGGAGACCGATCTTCACGTGCCCCCACCCAGGAACGGCGACCTCTCCCGATGGGCCGAGCGGGGAGTGATGCTGCTCAACAGGGTGCTGACGGTCGAACCTGGCGCTAGCCGAAGTCACCGCGGCAAGGGCTGGGAAATCGTTACGGGACAGGCGATTTCGGCCCTGACCGCCAGGGACGGGCCCCTAGTGGCGATCCTGTGGGGGCAGGATGCGCAGTCCGTGGAGCCCCTTCTGGGGACGGTTGCGTGCATCAAGAGCCCGCACCCGTCACCGTTGTCCGCACGCACTGGATTCTTCGGATCCCGCCCGTTCAGCCGCGCTAACGACCTGCTCCAAGAACAGGGCGCCGATCCCATCAACTGGAGCCTGGTGTGAATGACGAAACACATTTCCCTGAGCGACCCTTCCGAGGTCCCGAGCCGAGGACCTTCACTCGATACGTGGCGATCGGGGACTCGTTCACCGAGGGCATGGCAGATGCCGATCCTGGACGCACGAACGGGTATGTCGGATGGGCTGACCGCCTCGCCGGGCACCTGGCAGGGATCTGCGGGCAGGACACACCAACATTCGGATACGCCAACCTTGCGGTACGCGGCCGGCTCCTGGCCGATATAGCCGGCCCGCAGGTCGAGCACGCCCTCGCGCTGGCGCCGGACCTGGTCAGCATCGTTGGCGGTGGCAACGACATCCTGCGACCCAGGGCCGATATCGACGCTCTGGGCGCTCGGCTGGAGGACGCGGTAGCCAAGCTGAGATCCAGTGGGGCCGATGTCTTGCTTGCCACCCCCTCCGATCCCCGCGAAGCGCCACTGCTGAAGGCGAGCCGGGGGCGGGCCGCGACCTATACCGCCCACATCTGGTCGATCGCCCGACGCCACGACGCGTATGTCATCGACCTATGGGGGATGGACGCACTGCGCGACTGGCGAATGTGGGCCCCCGACAGGATCCATCTGACCTCAGAGGGCCATCGACGAGTGACTATGAACGCGCTGGCCGCACTGGGATACTCCACCCCGGACACAGACCGGGCTGAACCTCTCCCGCCCGCTACGCCGATCTCACGGGCCGACGCGGCCCGGGCCAACGCCAAGTGGGCACGGGAGTATCTCCTCCCTTGGGTGCAGCGCCGGCTGCACGGTCAGTCATCCGGGGATGCCATCTCCGCCAAGCGCCCCGCGCTCACCCCGCTGGAGAGCTGAGATGGCGGCAATGGCCCACAAGATTGCCCACCACGCCCCATCGGCTCAGTCAACACAAGATCCTTTGCCACGGGGGCGGAGAACCGGGAGCAGTGGAGGCCGCTCAGTTGGCTGACTAACCGGCCTGGGGATCCCGGACCTCGATCGCCATCTCGTCCTTGAACAACGCGGCAAACCTGTCAACATCCAACTCTGTGGTGTCGAACGAGGTCATCCATCGGACCTCACCAGTGCGCTCGTCCCACACATGGAACGGGTAGCGCTCCCGCATCCGCTCAGTGACGGACTCAGCCAAGATTGCGAACACGGAGTTGGCTTCCACTGATCGCTGTACCTGCACGCCATCAAGGTCACGTACGGCAGCCTCGAGCCGAGCCGCCATGGCGTTAGCATGACGCGCATTGCGCAGCCACAGGTCGCCGGACAGTAAGGCCTCAAACTGGACCGACACGAACCGCATCTTGGAGGCCAACTGCATCGAGGACTTGCGAAGGAACGCCATCCCGCGCACTGCGTCAGGGTTGAGCACCACGACGGCCTCCCCGAGCATCAGTCCGTTCTTGGTGCCACCAAAGGAGACCATGTCCACGCCCACGTCGGTGGTGAACGCGCGCATCGGGACGTCAAGGGCCGCAGCAGCATTGGCGATCCGGGCACCGTCCAGATGTACCGCCAGGTCACGGGCATGAGCATGCTCGACAATCGCGGCGATCTCGTCAACGGTGTAGAGCGTGCCGAGCTCGGTACTCTGGGTGAGCGAGACGACCTTGGGCTGGGCTCGATGCTCATCGCCCCAACCTCGGGCCTGCAGCTCGACCAGCTCGGGAGTCAGCTTGTCCTGCGGTGTCGGGGTGGCCAGCAGCTTAAGTCCGCCGACCCGCTCGGGCGCACCACACTCGTCGAGGTTGATGTGCGCGGACTCTGCGCAGATGACCGCATCCCAGCGCTCTGTCATCGCCTGAAGCGAGACGAGGTTGGCGCCTGTCCCATTGAAGACGGGATACGCCGTGGCCTCGGCGCCAAAATGCTGCCGAAAGACGCCCTGAAGATGCTGGGTGTATACGTCTGCACCATAGGCCCCCTGGTGTCCGCCGTTAGCCCGGGTGATGGCCTCTAGGATCTCCGGGTGAATGCCCGCGCAGTTGTCGCTAGCAAATCCTCGGGCGTCCAGATCGTGCAGGGTGGCGGGTAGGTCACGTGTCGTCCGTTCAGCTGGGTGGCGGATCTGAGCCACACGTCGTACCTGATGTTGGCCGGCTTGGCCGTCAGCGGTAGCCCACACGGAATGCGCCGGCTCTGCAAGCAGTATCGTTCCCGCCATGCCAGCAGAACGCCTCATGCCCACCGAGGAGTCTCAGGACCTCATCGACCTGACCCGTCAGATCTGCGCAGACCATCTCGCACCCATCGCCAGTGCCGCCGAAGAAGCCGCCGAGTTCCCCCGCGATACTTTTGCCCTGTTGGGTCGCTCTGGTCTGCTCTCCCTTCCCTATCCCGAGGAGGTCGGCGGCGGCGCACAGCCTTATGAGGTTTACCTGCAGGTTGTCGAGGAGATTGCCTCGGCGTGGATGAGTGTGGCCGTGGGCGTCTCCGTGCACTCCCTGACCTGCTTTCCGGTGGCCGAGTACGGCAGTGGCCAGCAACGCGCAGATCTGCTTCCGGAAATGCTCAGCGGAGCGACCCTTGGCGCCTACTGCCTTTCCGAGACCCAGGCGGGCAGCGACGTCTCCGCGATCGCCACAAGGGCCACGCCCAACCCAGACGGCTCGCAGTACGCGGTGCCCGGCACCAAGGCCTGGATCTCGCACGCCGGTCACGC
>PMJN01000051.1:3488-3781 GCA_003157445.1 Micrococcales bacterium | reverse complement strand
CCACCGGCAAGCTCAACGCTCACATCGAGTAGGCGTACACCGGCCATGAGCTGGGCAAGGTCTTTGGTCGGACCGACGAGACGGTGGCCTCGTTCCGCGAGCTCAACGAGCAGCTGTATGTCTCCAGTTTCAAGGCGCAGTTCATCTCGGGCCTGATCATGCCGGCCATGATGTTCGTGGCCAACCTCAACTACGTCGTCATAGCGGTGATCGGCGGCCTGCGGGTGGCATCCGGGGCGATCAGCCTCGGCGATGTTCAGGCGTTCATCCAGTACTCCAGACAGTTCAGCCAA
>PMJN01000051.1:0-3447 GCA_003157445.1 Micrococcales bacterium | reverse complement strand
AGGATGTCTCGTTCTCCTACGACCCTGCGCGGCCGCTTATCGAGCATCTGGACCTGGTGGCCGAGCCCGGCCAGAGCATCGCGATCGTCGGTCCCACAGGTGCCGGCAAGACCACGTTGGCCAACCTGCTTCTGCGCTTCTACGAGGTGGATGNNTTGCGGGCCGAGTTCGGCATGGTGTTACAGGACACGTGGCTGTTCGGTGGGACCATCCGCGAGAACATCGCCTACGGGGCCGAAGATGCCAGCGCGGCGCGGATTAGTCAGGCGGCCGACGCGGCTTACGCCGACCACTTCGTACGGACGCTGCCGCAGGGCTACGACACGGTGATCGATGACGACGGTGCAAGCGTCAGCGCAGGCCAGCGTCAGCTGCTGACGATCGCAAGGGCGTTCTTGGCCGATCCCGCGATCCTGATCCTGGATGAGGCGACGAGCTCGGTGGACACGCGGACCGAGGCTCTGGTGCAGCAGGCCATGGAGGCACTGCGAACGGGCCGCACGAGTTTTGTGATCGCCCACCGGCTGTCCACGATCCGTGATGCTGACCGGATCGTCGTGATGGTCGACGGCGGCATCGTCGAGCAGGGGACGCATACGGAGCTGCTTGCCGCAGGCGGCGCCTACTACCGGCTGTATGCCGCGCAGTTCAGCGGCGCCGTGACCGACGAAGAGGACCAAGAGCTCGAGGCCGTCCCCGTTCCGTGAGCTCACCCATCAACAGGTCGCGGACTATGAGGTCTCCCAGTGTCTTGGCCGAGGCCCCTAGGCTTGCGCGGTCCGCTCGGTGAGCGCCGTGGAGCCTAGCATCGATGTCATGGCCGCCATCCTCAGTCCAGAACGGTCGGCCATCGCCGCCGCCGTGATTGTCGCGATAGCCGGCGATGACGGCGTCCTGCGCGAGGACCAGTGCCTGGCTGTGGCAGCTCTGTGTGAGCCGGCGGCCAGAGTTCTGGTGGTGCAGGCCACGGGTTGGGGCAAGTCTGCTGTCTACTGGGCGGCGACCGCGATCCGGCGCCACGAAGGCTACGGCCCGGCGCTGGTGGTCTCACCATTGTTGTCGCTGATGCGCGACCAGGTCGTGGCAGCAGGCCGGGCAGGGCTTCGAGCCGCAACGCTGAACTCGTCCAACATCGACGCCTGGTCTCAGGTGGAGGCTGCGCTGCGCGCCGACGAGCTCGACGTCCTGTTGGTCTCGCCGGAAAGGTTGGCCAATCCGGGGTTCGGCGCGCGGGTGCTCGACGAGCTGGCAGGCCGGCTGGGGCTGCTGGTCATCGACGAAGCTCACGCAGTATCCGACTGGGGCCATGACTTCCGCCCTGACTACCGGCGCGTCGCCGACGTCCTGCAGACACTCAACCCGCAGACACCAGTGCTGGCCACCACTGCAACCGCCAACGCTCGCGTCACCGCGGACGTCGCAGCCCAGCTTGGCCAGGCGACTCTGGTCCTGCGTGGTCCGCTGGCGCGTGCGAGCCTTCAGCTGACTGTCGTGGATATGCTCTCGCCGATCGAACGCTTTGCCTGGGTGGTCGATCACCTGCCCCTGCTCCAAGGCTCTGGGATCGTCTACACACTGACCGTGGCCGATGCCCAACGTCTGGCCGCGACAATCCAGTTCGTTCACGGCGACAGCTGCAAGGTGGCGGCGTACACCGGCGCTCTGGAGTCCAGCGAGCGCGAACGGCTCGAGGATGCGCTGCGCGGCAACCGGCTCAAGGCGCTGATCGCCACTTCTGCTCTGGGGATGGGCTACGACAAGCCGGACCTGGGTTTCGTGGTTCATGTCGGGTCCCCGCCGTCGCCGGTCTCGTACTACCAGCAGGTGGGACGTGCCGGCCGTGGTATCGACCACGCCCTGGTGGCTCTGCTGCCTTCGGAGGCGGACGCCGGAATTTGGGACTACTTCGCCACCGCGACAATCCCCGAACGTGCCCACGTCGAGCGCCTACTGGCGGGGCTGTCGGCTTATGCAGATAACCAGCCGGCGACCGTCCCGGCTCTGGAGGCCGAGACCGGACTGCGTCGAGGGCGCGTCGAGCTGATGCTCAAGCAGCTTGCCGTGGACGGCGCCGTCGAGCGAGTCGAGGGCGGGTGGCGCGCGAGCGGTACGGCGTGGACCTACGACCAGGAGCACTACGACTCCATCATCGCCACCAGAGGCCGTGAAGCGGAGATCATGCGTGCCTACACGCGTGGCCAGAGGTGTCTGATGCAGCTGCTGCAGGAGTCGCTGGACGATTCCAGTGCCCAGCCATGCGGACGGTGCTCGGTGTGTATCGGACAGTTGCCGGCGCCACTGAGGGCCCGGCCCGAAGTCGGCACCGTTGAGGCGGTGACCGCTCGGCTCCGGGGTGAAGTCACCGTACTGGAGCCACGCAAGATGTGGCCCGGGGGAGCGTTCGGTACCAGAGGCCGGATCCCGTCAGGGCTGATGGCGCAGGCGGGCCGGGCCATCATCTACGCGGACGCACCGGAATGGCGCGACCTTGTGGCCTCGACATTCGCCCGGGACAGCCCACCGGCGCAGGAGCTGTGCGATGCTGCGGTGGCGGCGTTGGGTCGCTGGCGTGAGTCGTGGCCTTCGCGTCCGCAGGTCGTGGTCTCGATGTCGGCGGCCGGGTTCCCCCTGATGACCGGTGGGCTGGCCGATCATCTGGCTGCGGTGGGCCACCTGGCTCGCGCGTCCCTGCCGCTGGCCATGGATCCTTGCGAATCTGCCAACCTGTCCTCGCCGCAGGAGGCGGCACTGTGGCGCGACGCCATCTGCGTGGGCGACGAGCTGGCGTCCGCGGTGGCCGACAAAGTGGTGCTGCTCGTGGTCGACGCATCGTCCTCGCAGTGGCCGATCACGGTTGCAGCGGCGCATCTGCGCCAGGCGCAGGCGTCGACAGTGCTGCCGCTGTTGGTTCATCGTCGTCCCTGAGTCACTGAACATCTGGATGGTCCATCTGGGCCGGTTCGGTCCCTCAGGGAGCCAGGACCGCCAGGGCGCATGCACCGGCGCCACACCGCACGACTTCGGCCCAGGCCAGGACGTCACCGGAGGTCCGAGTCGTCCTGGCCATGGTGGCGATGTGGCTACCTACGGTCCCTTTTGGGATGACGATGCTGGGCGTGCTTCCTACTGCTCAGCCCAGAGCGCGGTCGTGCAGGACGGCGTGCTCCTTTGTCTTCCGGCCCATTCTGCCCGGAGCCTGACGCAAATGCTCCATCGTTTCTTTGCCGGGGTCGCGGCTATGGCGATCGGATCGTTTCGCCTCGCTGTGGGCATCCACTACCGGCCTGGACGTATTTGGCGGCTTTGTCCCAGGCGCAGCACGGCTGGCTGCCCTGGCAGCGTCATGAACGTGACGGCGCTCGGTCGGATGCGCGCCCAGAACATCTGGTCAGGCTCAGCTGCTAGAGGCCAGCAGCTCGGAGCCACGTCTTTCCGGTGAGAAGTCCG
>PMJN01000541.1 GCA_003157445.1 Micrococcales bacterium | reverse complement strand
ACGAACGAGTAAGGAACAACGATGACCACGCATTTCTTCGGCGACACCGCCTTCCTGACGGGGCGGTCCCTGCGGCACATCACGCGCAGCTTGGACACCATCATCACCACCGCGATCATGCCGATCGCCTTCATGCTGCTGTTCGTCTACGTGCTCGGCGGCGCGATCAACTCAGGGTCGGATTCATACGTCAACTACCTGCTGCCCGGCATCCTGCTCATCACGATCGCGTCGGGCATCTCCTACACCGCATACCGGCTCTTCATGGACATGAAGAGCGGCATCTTCGAGCGATTCCACTCCATGCCGATCGCGCGGTCCTCAGTGCTGTGGGCGCACGTGCTGACCTCGCTGGTCGCCAACCTGATCTCGCTCGTGGTCGTCGTGCTCGTCGCGCTGGTCATGGGATTCCGCTCGGGGGCGGGCGTGCTGGCGTGGTTCGCGGTCGCCGGCATCCTGATCCTGTTCACGCTGGCGCTGACGTGGCTCGCCGTGATCGCCGGTCTCTCCGCGAAGACTGTGGACGGCGCGGGCGCGTTCGCGTACCCGCTCATTCTGCTGCCGTTCATCAGCTCGGCATTCGTGCCCACCAGCACCATGCCCAGCCCGGTGCGCGCCTTCGCCGAGCACCAGCCGGTGACGTCCATCGTCAACACGATCCGCGACTTGTTCACACAGCAGCCGGTCGGAACCGACATCTGGATCGCCCTCGCCTGGTGCCTCGGCATCCTCATCGTCGCGTACATCTTCGCCATGGTCGCTTATCGCCACAGAATCTCTTAGTAGAGCATCGAGCGGGCTGCGGACGCTGTACGTGCGCCGCAGGCGTGCTTGAGGGGAGCGTCAGCCAGCAGGGGGCCCGATAGGTATGCACGCGCTGAGGGATCGGCAAACGGCACAGGCAGGACTTCGTCGTAGGAGTCCGCCTACAGCCCCGACACGCACCCGCAGTCGGTTCCTCCATCGGTACGGGAGAACACTATTCTCGCCATGACGCGATTGGCAGACATCGTTGGATTAGTCAACAAAGAAGTGGCCGGACATGTTGTGTGTAGCCGCGCCAGCGTCGACGGGCGTCCCCCCGGGTTGGACTGGGGCCGCTGGGCGTGCTGCCTGCCTACTTGGAGTCTCGTGCATGGCAACATGCGGTGCATGACCCCAACGGCTGACTTGCCCACCCTTGCGATCCTCTTGGATGCCCATGATGAGCAGGTTGGTGGCACCATCGCGACCCGCTTGCCGACCGGGTGGGTCCCCGAGTGGGACGGCCCCTGCTGCGGGTCACGACCCCCATGCGAGGGTTTGGGTTCGCCCGCGACCTCGAAGCGCTCAGCGTCGACGACTTGGACGCCCTCATCGGGAGAACACGGGACTTCTTCGCACAGCGGGGCGAATCGGTCGAGTGGAAGACATACGGCCACGATCGTGCAGACCTGGCTGAGCGACTGTAGCTAGCCGGCTTTGAGCCCGAAGGCGACGAGACCGTCTCATCGGCCGTGCCGCAGACCTCGCCGCGACTTCCGGGGTCATCGACGGGGTGTCCATTCGTGCCACCACCGATCCTGCGGACCTTCGTCGGATTGCGCAGATGGAGTCTGAGGTCTGGGGACAGGATTGGTCATGGCTTGCTGACGACCTGGCGAACCGCGTCACGTCCGCGCCCGACAACATCGACATCTTCGTGGCAGAAGCCGAAGGTAGTGTCGTCTCCGCTGCCTGGCTGGTAGGTATGCCCGGCACCGAGTTCAACGCCCTGTGGGGTGGCTCGACCCTGGCCACTTGGCGTCGTCGGGGCATCTACCGCGCCCTCGTGGCCCGACGCGCCCAGGTCGCTGTCGAGCGGAGCGTGAAGTATCTGCTGGTGGATGCTTCCCACGACAGCAGCCCCATCCTGCAACGTCTGGGCATGCATCAAGTCGCAACCACTACCCCCTGGGTCTGGACCCCCCGCGACTGACCCTGGTCGTCCCACGTAGGGGTCAGTCCGCCAACTGCGGCGATGGGGTGTGCGTTCTCGTCCCTAGCCGGATGGCCAAGCGGACGAGCGCAGGTGATTAGTCGATTACGGAAGTGGTATCCCAGCCCATGGTCCCGGAGCCGGAGCTAGGACTTGCTGAAGTCGGGGATGGTGATCGAGCCATCCGATGCCAGTGGGAAGCCAGGATTGTGCGCGATCTCCCAGGCGTGGCCGTCGAGATCGGTGAAGAAGCCTGCGTAGCCGCCATAGAACGTCTTGGCCGCTGGCCGTGTGACCGTGGCGCCTGCAGTCTCGGCTGACGCCATGACGTCATCGACCTCTTCCTCAGAGCGAACGTTGTGAGCTAAGACAACGCCACTGAAGCCTGAAGGCTGGTCGTCGGAGATGCCGCAGTCGAGCGTGAGCTTTTCACGGCCCCACAGGACTAGCGCGATACCTCCCGCCTGAATGAACACGGTTTCTTCGACCTCTTGGCCTTCCCAACCCAACCGTTGATAGAACGCACGAGCGCGCTCCAAATCGGCGACACCTAAGGTGATGAGACTGATCCGTTGCTCCATCGCCCAACGCTACCTGGTGGATAGATAGGCGACCTCGAACCCCAGCCGCTCGCGGTTCACGCGCAGACGTCTAACTTGACGTCCCGCTCGCCATCCGCTTGCGAACACCACAGGTCCGTCGAGCGAGGGCAGCCACTGATCACCGGTTGTCGTTCCTTCATGCCACAAGCGAGGAGCCACGCTCCCCCCTGTACGGTCACCTCCGGAAATCACCTGCCACGGACTGAACCGGTCTGCAGGCGGTGGGTTGACGAACGGCAGAGTCGCTGACATGTCGGCTCCAACCTCTGATGGGCCGGGCCCGGTGATGCGTTTTCACACGTCGGAGGTGTAAGTGACCTGGCCGGTCTCGCTCCCATCGAACTCACTGATTGGTGGAGACAGGCACGGCGCGCAGCGCGTCCCAGGTGATGTCGCCTACGCCGAACCCGGGTTCGACCAGGCGACTGCCGTATGCGGACACGTCAGCCCGCTGCAGCATCAGCGACCGATAGACCCCGACGGCGTGTATGTCGCCAGCGAGTTGCGCGCCGATGATCGTGCCGCCACGCAGGTAGACCGAACGCACCGCGCCGTTGTACTGCCAGCGCAGGATCTCATCGGGGGCTTCGGTGGTGCCGATGGCCACGATCGGCACGCCNNGTGACGGCGTTGAGGAAGATCGCGTGCACGTGGCGTTCGCCGCTGAGCCAGTCCGCGGCTTCGGCGACGTCGCCTGCGGCCACGACCCCGGGCACCGAGGTGCGCAGTCCGGCGTCGACGTGGATGCCCCAGCCGGTTCCGATCGGCGAGTCGTGCAGGAACTCGGTGTGCGGTTTGACGCCGGTGGCCGCGACGACAAGGTCGGCGCTGAGCACGGTCCCGTCGGCGAGCCGAACGCCGGTTACCGATGGTGTTCCGATGAAGGCGTCGGCCTGCACCCCGAGACGCAGCGTCACGCCGCGGACGACGAGTTCGGCTTCGGCGACGGCGGAGGTGACCGGGTCGAGGATTCGGGGCATGACCCAGTTCCGCCGGCCGATGACGGTCGTGTCTACGCCCAGGTCGGAGAGCAGGAGCGCGAGCTCGATGCCAATGAGCCCGTTGCCGACGACGAGCGCGGTGCGGGCCTCGCCACGCCGGACACGGCCGAACAGTTCGGTTGCGGTCCGCAGAGACTTGAAGTCCAATACTCCCGGCAGGTCAGCGCCCTCCAGTGGTGCGTGCAGTCGGCTGCCGGAAGCGATGACGAGTCCGTCATAGGGGATGCGGCTGGCGTCGCTGAGGACCACTTCGTGGCTGTCGGTGTCCACCGCAGCGACGACGGTTTCGCGCCTCTCGTCAATGCCGAGCCGTTCGGCGACGTCGGTTCCCTTCCAGTACAGGGTCTGGTCGCGGCCCGTGAGGAAGTGATCGGCAAGGGCAGCGGGCGAGTAGGGCGGGAACGGCTCGGTGGACAGCGCGATCACTGAACCTGCCGGGTCAAGGTGGCGCAGGGTCGCCGCGGCGGTGATGCCCGCCGGCCCGGTACCGATCACAACGGCGCGCATCAGCTGGTCACTACCAGGTCATCGGCACGATCGCCGGCGAAGAGGTGCTGCGACAGGTGCATCGCTGCACGCGCGATCTCGGAGTCGTCGAGCAGGTCTTCGACCGACGGCTCGGTCTCGGCCACCTTGTCGTCGAACGGAAGCGTGTGGATGGCGGAGAATGTGAACCCGCCCAGCTGCTCGACGAACGCGAGGACGCGGTCACGGTCGGTGCGGCTTCGGGCGCGGTTGACCACGAGGTGGACATCCTCGATGCCGAGTTCCCGTGCCAGTCGGGCGGTCGCGACGCCGACTTGCGCTGCGTTATAGGTCGGTTCGACGACAACGACGGCGCTGTCGAATCCGCGGGCCAGAGCCCGGCCGAAGTGTTCGACGCCGGCATGTGTGTCCATGAGGATCACCTCGTGGTGGCGCAGCCGCATCCCGGCGATCGCCGCAGCGAGCAGCGCGTTCTCCGGGCAGAGGCAGCCTCCGCCGGCGTGCTGGACGCCACCCATCACGAGAAGGCGTACGCCATCGGGGCCGGCTACAGACAATCGGTCGACAATATCGGCGGTGTCGGGGTTGAGCCGCAGCATGCCGCCGGCACCCTCACCAGGTCGCGCTCCCGTCTTCTCCTCAACGTAGTCGCCCGCGGCCGACACCGGCACGGTCGCCGCCAGCGTGGCACGGTCGACACCGAGCGTCGCGCCAAGGTTGCACTGCTCGTCGGCGTCGATGGCGATCACACGGGCACCGCCACGAGCGAACAGTCGCGCGAGCAGTGCGGTCACCGTGGACTTGCCGACGCCGCCCTTGCCGACGATGACTATCCGCGTGCCGCCGACAGACAGTGGCGCCTGGGTCCCGTGCGCTCCGCAGGTACCGCACATGTCGCTCAGCCCTCGGCCGTTGCGGCACCGCCGACGGCTGCGTGCGGCGCCGCGTCGCGGATCTCGTCCACCGGAACGAAGGGCAGCCCGAGTGCCTCGCGCTTGGTCTCGATGTGGCGGCGGATCAGAAGCGCTGCTTTGTCAGGGTCGGGCTCGACGGCGAACTTGGCGCCTACCACCCCATCCAGACCGTCGGCAAGCAGCTGCACGACGTGCGGGCTGCCGAAGATCGGTGGCTGAACGCCGAGCACGGTGGTGATACCGCTGGCAACCACGTAGGCGCCGATCGCGACCGCCTTCTCTGAGTACCACTCCGGAGCCGCGCCC
>PMJN01000019.1 GCA_003157445.1 Micrococcales bacterium | reverse complement strand
GTTCGACCTGGCGGTGACGCTGGGGCGTGGGCACGGCGACACGTACCACCCCGACACCCCTTTCCTGGTCGCACTGCGAACCGACCCCGTGCTTTCGCGGGTCAAGCTGATCGCCGAGCCGTGGGACCTCGGTGTCCATGGCTGGCGCACCGGCCAGTTCCCACCACCCTTCGCTGAGTGGAACGACCGATTCCGGGATGGAGTGCGCACCTTCTGGCTGCCCGACGTCGCAGCCTCAGCCAACCAGCAGCCGGGTCATGGCGTCGGTGAGCTGGCGACCCGGCTCAGCGGCTCGCCAGACCTGTTCGGCAAACGCGAGCGGGGCCCCATCGCATCGATCAACTATGTCGCGGCCCACGACGGCTTCACCGTGGCCGACATGACCAGCTATGGGCACAAGCACAACGGTTCCAACGGTGAGGGCAACCGCGACGGAAGTGACGACAACCACTCGTGGAACCACGGTCTCGAGGGACCCACCTCGGACCCTTTGATCCTGAAGGCACGGCGACGCTCGATCCGCAACATTCTTGCCACCGAACTGCTGGCCAGCGGTGTGCCAATGATCAGCGCGGGCGACGAGCTGGGACGTTCCCAACATGGCAACAACAACGCCTACTGCCATGACAACGAGCTGTCATGGCTGGACTGGGATCTGGACCCCTGGCAGAAAGACCTGTTGGCGACGACCCAGTTCCTGAGCGGGCTCAGAGAAAGCAGCCCGGTACTGGGGCAACGGTCGTTCTTCACCCCCCACCCGGCTGATCAGGACGGCGCGGGCGAGCTGCTTTGGTTCTCAGCGGACGGCGCGCTGATGGTTAACCGCAAGTGGAACGACCCACACAACCGGACACTGACGATGTTCCTGGATGGGACCAGCGTGGGCGGCCAGTCGTTGCTGATCATCTTTCATGGGGGTGCCCTGGACGCTGCGGTAACCCTGCCGACCCGCGGCGAAGGCGCGACCTACCGCCTGGTCTGGGACAGTGCGTGGGAGCGGCCCCTGACCCGCGCGCAAGACCAAGACACTCCGGACGCCGCGGGCGATGAGCCTGTCACCGTCAGCGCGGCGTCGGTGCGCATCTACGCCCTGGTGAAGTGATGCCCGCCGGCCTGGTCAAGGACCAGAGCAGCGGGCCAGTTGATCTGTCATTCTGGCCAGGGCACTGGTCGCCCGGGCTGGAATCCTCTACCAGGGTGAGCCTGCGTGCATCCACGAGCGGTCGATGGACAGGCTCTGTATGGTCAATGCCGCTCACGCTCACCGGGTCAAGGTCGACTCTCTGGCGAAACCGGCGCGCCTTGTGCGGGCCTCGGTTCGTGACCTCCACTGTCCAACCGGAACGGGAGGCACTGCGCGGTCATCAGCAGCAAATACGCCAGCACCCCGTAGACCCACCGGTTCAGGCCCATCAGCAGGTCGAAGAGGCCGCGGGGTAGTTACCCGAGCACAGGAGCGTCACCGCCGCAATCACCGCAAGGCCGCAATCACCGCAAGGATGCTCAGGAGGGCTTATAACCAACCGTGCCCAGTTGGCGGCGGGGGCGACTGGTGCACCACAAACGGTCTTCGGTCAGCAGCACCGGCCCTGACCCTCCCACCCCTGTTGCGCGCCACGCGGCTGGATAGGAAAAGACCACTCTTGTCACTTCAGTGACGCGGCTCCCAGCTAAAGTACCGAAGCGTGACCAGCAGGGCTCCCAGGCCCCACAACGCGACGACGAGCACATCACTCCAGTGAAACACCGTGCCCAGGAAACCTGCCTGTATCGCGTCGGCGAAGTGCTTCACCGGGAAGATTCGCGCAGTCCAGGTGATCCATGCCGGTGCGTTGTCCCCGATCGGGATGAAGATGCCTGAAAGGAAGAGCAGCGGAAGGATCGTCGCGTTGACGATCGGGGCGGCCGCGTCGCTGTTGGGGATCACTGTGGTGATAGCGAAGCCGAGAGCACAAAAACTCGCCGCGCCCACCACGAGCATGACGAGGAACTGCAACAGGGAAACCCCGGTGGGGACCTCCGCGCTGTACAGCACATGACCGAAAGTAACCGTGATCACCACCAGGAGCAGCGCGACGAGAAGTGCGTGCACCACCTTGGCACCGAAGAAGACGGCACTGGGCAGGGGCGTTCCTCGGGTGCGCTTGAGCACACCGGCATCGCGCTGGAAGGCCAGTCCGATGGCAATGTTGTTGTAGCAGGCGGTCATCACGGCGAAAGCGGTCATCGAGGCGACATAGTAAGCGGACTGGTGAATCAGGCGGCCGCCAAGCTGCACCTCGCCCTTGCCCAGGAGCGCAGTGAAGATCACCAGGAACATCAGAGGGAACGCGAAGGTAAAGAAGGCCGAAGCCGGGTTGCGCCAGAACGCCTTGTTGACGAAGCGCATCTGGAACAAGATCAACGCTGCAGCATTCATCAGACTCCTAGGGAGAAGACTCTGTCGTTGAGTGCCGGGAGGTAACCCTTCGGCCTTTTGGTGGAAGGCTTTGCGTTCAATCCTGTTGGGCGATAACCAAGTCCG
>PMJN01000444.1 GCA_003157445.1 Micrococcales bacterium | reverse complement strand
AGCGGCCTACTGATCGTGGGGGCGGGTTGATCGTGGGGGCGGGTTGGAAGCATCTCTCGTATGCCGCGATGCTCGCATTCGTCCTGGTCGGGACCCTGCCTCTGGTCAGGTTCTACCGCCTGAGCGTTCTTCGCCAGCCGTTGCGGCTGCTCATAGCGATCGTCCCGGTCGCTTTGCTGTTCGTCGGCTGGGATCTGGTGGCAACCGCAGCGGGGCACTGGCGTTTCGATCCTGCCCAGACGTCTGCCGTGCGGCTGTTGGGCCTGCCGCTGGAGGAGTACGCGTTCTTCGTGGTGATCCCACTTGCCGGAATCCTGACGTACGAGGCGGTCGCCGTTGCGCGGTCCCGCCGTCGCACGCCATGACTTCCTACACCGCCGCTGCGGCTCTCGCAGCGCTGGTCGCGATCCTTGTGGACCTCTTCATCTTGAGGACGGCGTTGCTGCGCTCAGGAACTTGGTGGATGGCGTACGGCATCATCGTGGTCTTTCAGCTGATCACCAACGGCTGGCTGACCGGGCGCGGCATCGTCCGCTACAGCGACAACGCCATCTTGGGTTCGGGGCGGATCGTGTTCCTGGGTAACGGTCGCATTGTCTATGCGCCGGTCGAGGACCTGGCATTCGGGTTTGCCCTGGTGCTGATCAGCTGTGCCTCGTGGGTATGGGCCGGCACACGGACGCGAGCGACACGGTGAGGTTTCCGCCGGTCGTACGGGCTGCGACATGTCCGGCCGTGGCCAGTCGTTGCCAGCGCGGCACGACCAGACGACACTCGAACACGTTGAAGTCGTTGTCGATTACGCGATGCAGGATCCGACGGTAGAGCGTGAAAGCCATCTGCAGACACGGCTGGCTGCGGGAGTCGACCATCTCTAGTCCTGGTTTGGCCACGACATAGAGCTGCATGGCACGGCGCACTTCGAAGGCGACCAGTGAGCGTACTTGTCGAGACGGCACCCCGGTGTGAACGGCTTGGGCAAGCATGGACTCGCTGACCCCGAAACGCGACAGGTCAGCTTGCGGCAGGTAGATCCGGCCGCGGGCATGGTCCTCGCTGACATCGCGAATGAAGTTGGTCAGTTGGAAGGCCTCGCCGAGAGCTCCCGCGTGACCTAGCGCGACAATCCCGTCGGCACCCAGCAGCGGCGCCATCAGCTCACCGATGACAGCCGCGCTGCCGCGCATGTAGCCACGAAGGTCCTCCCAGGTCGCATAACGGGAGATCGTCAGATCCATGACCATTGAGTCGAGAAACTCCTTCAGCAGATCAGGTTGGAGCTGCAAGGATCTCATCGTGTGCCACGTCGCGGTCAGCACGGGCTGGCGGGGGTCAGGAGGGGAGGTGAATCGCATTGTCGTCATTGCGTGGTCGCGCCACGTGAGCAAGGTCACCGGGTCAGGACTGATGGGCGCGTCTACCAGCTCGTCGGCCACGCGGGCGAACGCATACAGGGCCCAGACATGGGGTCGTCGGTCGCGCGGCAGCAGGAGGGTGGCGAGATAGAAGGTGCGGCCGTGAGCCTGGTGAATCTGCCGGCAGGCCTCATAGGCCGCCGCCAGGTCGGGCGCCATCTTTCTCAACGCCGCGCCAAGGATCGATAGGCCCGATCAGGGCCGGTCAGGCGTTCGGCGGCAAGGCGTCCACTGATTAACACCATGGGTACTCCAACCCCGGGCGTGGTGCTGGCACCGGCGAACACGACGTTGTCCCCGAGGGTGTTGGGAGAGCGGAGGGGGCCGGTCTGTCCGAACGTGTGCGCGGCCGCAAATGGTGTGCCGGCGCCGAGGCCGCGGTCGGCCCAGTCCGCCGGTGTGATCATAATCTCTGCCTCGATAGCCTCGCCGAAGCCGCAATAGCCAGCTTCCTGGACGGCTTTGAGCATGGACTCGCGGTACGGATCACGCAGCCGTGCCCAGTCGAGCGGATTTGCGTGGTCGAGGTTCGGAGCCGGGAAGAGCACGTAGGCCGCGCTGCTTCCAGCAGGTGCCAGACCCGGGTCGCTCACTGATGGCAGTGAGACCAGGAAGGACGGTTCGCGCATCAGCCGCCCGGCATCCAGGTCCTCGAACACCTCAGACCAGGCGCGGCCGAAGTGCATCGTGTGGTGTGCTTTCCCGAGCCAGGAGGCCTTCACTCCCGCTGCAAGGACGACGCACGACGGCGAGTAGCGAGTCCTGGCCCCACGGACCGTCAGCCAGCCTCGTTGCTTGGGGTCAAGGACGTTGAGGGCTGCGGGCCGATCAAGGGTCATGACCACAGCATCGGGGACCCATGTGCGCCCGTCGAGACTATGTAGCCCGACGACCCGATCTCCGCTCCACGTCGTCGTGCTGACTGGCGTGTCGTAGACGAACTCAACGCCGGCCTTGCGCGCTGCCGCCTCCATTGCGGTAGGCACGGCGTTCATCCCGCCCACCGGATAGAACACGCCCTCGACCAGGTCCATGTAGGAGATGACCGCGTAGATGGCCAACGCCCGGGCAGGTGAGACACCGGCATACATGGCCTGAAAGCTGAAGATCCGCTGAAGCCGCTCATCGTGGAAGTATCGGGCCACTGTGGGAGCCAGTCGCGAGAAGCCGCCCATGGCAACAAGCTTGGCCAGTGAGTAGCCGACCAGGTCCAGTGGGGAGTCATAGTTGCGGTCGATGAAGTCGCGCATCTGAAGGCGATACAGGCGAGTCACGAACTCGACGTAACGCCGGTAGCCGTCGGCATCGGTGCAGGTACCGGAAGTGGTGGACCCGCAGAAAGCACGGATACGGTCAGTCATCGCCTCGGTGTCGCTGGTGACCGCCAGCGTGGTCCCGTCAGCGAATTGGGCTTGATATGCGGGATCGAGCTTACGCAGGGTTACCCAGTCCGGCAAGGACTCGTCCAGGGACGCAAAGCAGTCGGCAAGAAGGTCCGGCATAGTCAGGACAGTCGGCCCCGTGTCGAGGTGATATGTCCCTATCGAGGCCGGCAGGGATACTCGTGCCGCACTGCCGCCGGGAGTGCTCGCGGCCTCCAGGACAGTCACGCGACGACCCGCACCGGCCAGATGCATGGCCGCGGACAGACCCGCAAGGCCGGCACCGATCACCACCACGTGCTCAGGTGTCGAAGTGCGACGGGAGTGTCTGGTCGCGGGACGGCTCACGTCGAGCGGGTCGTGCAGACGTCGATGAGTGCGTCCAACGCCTCCCGCCCCTGGTCGGTCAGTCCGGTGGTGGTGTGAAGGGCTCTGCGAGCGGAGACGTTCAGGTCCAGAATCATCTGCTCAACTCGGTCCGGGGCCCCGCTGGCCATGATGGTGGCACGAAGTTCATCAACGCCCGGCTCGTCGAGGTCCGGCGCGCCGAGCAGTTTGTCGAAAAGCGCGGCGTTAGACGGGCTGGCCTCGTCCAACGCCAGGGCGACCAGGACAGTGCGCTTGCCTTCACGCAGGTCATCACCTGCAGGCTTACCCGTATGTGTGGGGTCTCCGAAGACCCCCAACAGGTCGTCTCGGAGCTGGAAGGCCTCGCCCAGGTCCAGTCCGTAGGCCGAGAGCGCCGCATGGTCGGACGGGCTGACACCGGCGGCCGAGGCCCCGATGAGCAGGGGGTGCTCGATGGTGTACTTGGCGCTCTTGTATCGAATCACCGTTCGCGCCCGAGCGACCCGCTGATCAGTGCTCAACTCGTCCCAGCCGCGGGCAGACTCCAGGACGTCCAAGAACTGGCCACCCATCAGCTGAGTGCGCATCCGGTCGAACATCGGACGGGCGCGAACGAGCTCGGCCACCGGCAGCCCCGAGGTCGCAAAAAGCTCGTCGCTCCAGATCAGACACAGGTCTCCGCCCAGGATGGCCCCGGCGATGCCGAAACGGTCGCCGCTGCCGGCCCAACCAGCGGCCGCATGCTCATCAGCTAGGCGCCGATGCGCTGAGGGCATCCCGCGCCGAGTGTCGCTGTCGTCCATGACATCGTCATGCAACAAGGCTGCGGCCTGGAAGAACTCCATCGCGGTCGCCGCGCGGATAACGGCTTCGGTATCCGGCCCGCCGCCGGCGCGGTAACCCCAGTAGAGGAAGGCCGCCCGGAGTCGTTTTCCTCCTCGCAGCAATGCGCTGACCGCCGCTACCAGCGGGGTGAGCTCTTCGCCGATCTCGGACAGGACCCGAGACTGCGAGGAGATTTCGGTGTCAACTGCGGCCTGCACGCGTGCGGGCAGGTCACTGGTGTCCAGTGGATGAGACAAGCCGTCCTCCCGAATGCTTAGTTATCTGAGCCTACCGGCCGACGACGGTCGCACTCTGG
>PMJN01000152.1:17168-17290 GCA_003157445.1 Micrococcales bacterium | reverse complement strand
GGCTCGCGCCCCAGCCTTGCTCTTCGCACAGATGCGCTGGTGGACCTGACAGTGGTCGATGCCGGAGATGTCGAGATGTACTCCGGCGACATCGAGAAGGCCCTTCCTGCGCTGGAGGCAGC
>PMJN01000152.1:0-17011 GCA_003157445.1 Micrococcales bacterium | reverse complement strand
GCTGCAGGTATGCCTGAGCGAGGCTTTCGCCATCGCCACCGACGACTGCGAGGGCGTGTTCCTCTCGGTTGACATCGACGTGTGCGATCCCGGCCACGCTCCCGGCACCGGTACCCCGGAGCCGGGTGGTCTGTCCGCTCGCGAGCTGCTCGACTCGGTGCGACGAATCTGCCTGGAGCTGCCCGTGGTCGGGGTCGACGTCGTTGAGGTCAGCCCGCCCTACGACCACTCTGACATCACCGCAGCACTGGCCAACAGGGTTGTCCTAGAGGCGCTCTCAGCAATTGCTCGCCGGCGCCAGGATGCCCGGGACGGCACCAGCTGGAACCCCGCTGCGCCGCTTCTGGACGGTCGCTGACCCCGGGGCCCAGGGGCTGCCCGGCAAAACCCGACCACCGGCTCAGTGGTGCGGTGCTGAACCCTTGACAGGACACCCTGGCGCCGTGTTGCACTCTTTGCATGACCACAGAGCGGTTGCAGTCCGTTTCCGACCTCCTAGTGGACACAGAGGCCCGGTTGAAGGTGGGTCAGGCGGCCGGCGCAAAGCTCTGGCTGACCGGCTTCAGCGCCCTGGACTGGGCGCTCTCAGGCGGGTTCCGTTCCGGTGAGCTGGTCCTTGTGGGCGGAGCACAGGGCACCGGCAAGACGACTTTTGCCCTTCAGGTGATGCTGAACTTGACCACCACGGGCCATAACGCGGTCTACTTCTCGTTCGACCATGACAACCACACCCTGGTTGAGCGGTTGATCGCCATGGAGGCAGCAGAGATCGCCGGTGCGATGGGCGTACAGCTGAAGGGCGTCCGTGAGGCGTTCGAGGTGCGGGACCGGCGAGAACCGACCATCGAGGGACGACTTTCAGAGACCGAGGGTGGAGTCGAGGCGATTGAGGCCCTGCGGGAGCACGGCCAGCGCTTGCATCTGCACCGCTCCAAGTCCTCGGACACCGATGTAGGGACCATCAGAGACGTGATTGTCAAGCTCCAGGAGGACACGGGGCAGATTCCGTTCGTGGTGGTCGACACCCTTCAGAAGGTTCATTTCGATGCACCCATTCTCCTGTCGGAGGATGACCGGGTCACCTTTGTCGTCGAGGCGCTCAAGGACCTCACCCTCGAGCTGGCTGTCCCCATCGTGGGTATCGTCGCGGGCGGCCCGACTTCGGGCAAGAGGATGAGGATCCAGGACCTTCGTGGTTCCTCCAGTGTTGCCGTCCCAGCCGATGTGGTGCTCATCTTCAATGAGAAGTTCGATGTGGTTGCCCGCCACCACCTGGTGTACAACCTGGCCAGCGCCGAGCGTTTCCGCAACTGGGTGGTCATGAGCATCGAGAAGAACCGCAACGGGGTTGACAGGGTGAACCTTGAGTTCGAGAAGGCCTTCAAACAGGGGAGGTTCGACCCGGCTGGCAGACGGGTCGAGGAGGAGTTGGTCGACGAGAGGATCTTCGTCGAGTAGGGCTGCTGGCCGGTCCGGCGCGCAAGCACGCGACATCAACGGGCGATATTGACGGACAATGGGGTGTGACCTCACCGCGCAGCATCGCCATCCTGGGATCGACAGGGTCAATCGGAACCCAGGCCATTGAGGTCGTGTCGGCCAACCCCGGACGTTTCCAGGTGATCGCGATCAGCGCCGGCGGCGCCAACCTTGACATGTTGGCCCGTCAGGCGGTCGCTCTGGGAGTCCGATCCGTCGCAGTGGCCACTGGGCAGCGCGAGGTCGTCACGGCTGCCATCCACCAGGTTGCCCAGGAGATGGGGCTCGGTGGGTTCGCACCGGAAATCCTTGTCGGCCCACAGGCCAGCACCGACATCGCCGGCAGCGGGGCCGACGTGGTCCTGAACGGGATAACTGGCTCGATTGGTCTTCGTCCCACCCTGGCGGCGCTGCGCGCCGGCAGCACCTTGGCCCTGGCCAACAAGGAGTCCCTGATCGTCGGCGGCTCGCTGGTCAAAGCGGCTGCCAGTCCGGGGCAGATCGTTCCCGTGGACAGTGAGCACAGCGCCATCGCCCAGTGCCTGCGCGGTGGGTCAGGCGATGAGGTCCGCAAGCTGGTGATCACCGCCAGCGGCGGGCCCTTCCGCGGTTGGAGCCGGGCCGCCCTGGAGACTGTCACACCCCAGCAGGCCCTTGCCCACCCGACCTGGGCCATGGGGCCGGTCGTGACCACCAACTCTGCGACCCTGGTCAACAAGGGCCTGGAGGTCATCGAAGCTCATCTGCTGTTCGACATCCCCTTCGAGCGCATCGAAGTCGTCGTACACCCCCAGTCCTACGTCCACTCCATGGTCGAGTTCATCGACGGATCGACCCTCGCCCAGGTCGGCCCGCCGAGCATGCTGATCCCCATCGCCTTGGGGATGTCCTGGCCCGACCGGGTCCCCGACGCCGGCCCGCCGGTCGACTGGACCAAGGCCGCCACCTGGGAGTTCTTCCCGCTGGAACAGGACGCCTTCCCTGCTGTTGCCCTGGCCAGAGCGGTCGGCGCGGCGGGCTCATGCTTCCCTGCGGTCTTCAACGCGGCCAACGAGGAATGTGTGGCAGCATTCCTGTCCCGGCGAATCCAGTTCACGCAGATCGTCGACACGGTCGCGCGGGTGGTGGACGAATGGAGCAATGAACCTGGCAACGAAACGAGCGCGTTGGACGTTGATACGGTGTTGAGCGCTGAAAGTTGGGCGCGAATTCGTGCCCACAAGCACCTGGGCCTTGCCGAAAGTGAGACGCTGGTTCTGTGATGTATTTCCTGGGCGTTCTGTTCATGGCCGTCGGCATCAGCGTCTCCATTGCGCTGCACGAGGCCGGCCACATGTTCTGGGCTAAGAAGTTCGGCGTCAAGGTCACCCAGTACATGGTCGGTTTCGGCCCGACCATATGGTCGCACCACCGGGGCGAGACGGAGTACGGACTCAAGGCGATACCGCTGGGCGGATTCACCCGGATGATCGGCATGTTCCCGCCCAAACCCGGCGCAGACCCCTCCATCCTGCGATCCTCCAGCACGGGCCGCTTCTCCCAGCTGATGGACCAGGCCCGCCAGGAGTCCATGGAAGAGGTCAAACCGGGCGACGAGGACCGCGTGTTCTACAAGCTCTCGACTCCCAAGAAGCTCGTGGTGATGCTCGGGGGTCCGGTCATGAACCTGATCATCGCTGCGGTCCTGCTGTTGGGAATCTTCACGCTCTATGGCATTCCCGGGCTCACCAGCCGGGTCAGCAGCGTCTCACAGTGCGTTCAGACCGTGCCGGCCAACGGCACGGCACCGGCAGCGTGCTCGCCATCGGACCCGAAGGCTCCTGCCGACGTCGCGGGCATCCGGCCCGGAGACCAGATTGTTTCCATGGCCGGCAAGTCGGTCAACAACTGGGATGACGTCAGGGCACTGACCCGTCCCAACGGTGGCCGGACAATTCCCATCGTCGTCCAGCGGGCTGGCAAGACTCTGAACCTGGTTGTGACTCCGATCCTTAACAACGTGCCAAGGGTCGACTCGGTCGGCAACCTCGTTCTTAGTCCTAACGGCAAGCCCATCATCGATCGTGTCGGTTTCCTGGGTCTTTCGGGTAGCGAACAGATGGTCAAGCAGCCTGTCACCGCTGTGCCCGCACTGGTCGGAAACCAGGTCGCCGCAACGGCCGGGGTCATCGTGAATATTCCGCAGAAGATGAGTGGCATCGCCAAGGCCGCTTTCGGCGGCGGCGCTCGGGACCCGAACGGTCCGATGTCCGTGGTCGGCGTGGGGCGCTTGGCCGGCGAAGTGGCCTCCGGGCCGGTCTCCTCCGGGGTGACTGGGTCCAGCTCCGGATCCTCCAGGCTCGTGCTGCTGATCAGCCTCATAGCCTCGCTGAATATCGCGCTGTTCGTCTTCAACCTCATCCCCCTGATGCCCCTGGACGGCGGACATGCCGCAGGCGCGCTGTGGGAGGGAACCAAGCGTCAGGTGGCCAAGCTGCGCGGCCGGCCCAACCCGGGCTACGTCGACGTCGCCAAGGCTCTGCCGGTGACGTATGTGGTTGCGATTGCGCTGATCGGCATGAGCGTCCTGTTGATGTACGCCGACGTGGTCAACCCCGTCAAGCTCGGGGGCTGAGCGCCTTACCCGACCGCGATTCTCGGGCCGCTGCAGGTGAGGGATACTGACGCTATGTCGGTTTCTCTCGGTATGCCCCCCTTGCCCCCTCCGGTTCTCTCACCCCGGCGCAAGTCCCGCAAGATCAAGGTCGGCACTGTGGATGTGGGTGGGGACGCTCCCGTCTCTGTGCAGTCGATGTGCACGACCCCGACAACCGACGTCAACGCGACGCTGCAGCAGATTGCCGAACTGACAGCGACCGGGTGCGACATCGTGCGGGTGGCCTGCCCGACCCAGGACGACGCCGACGCACTGGGCGAGATCGCTAAACACAGTCAGATCCCGGTCATCGCCGACATCCACTTCCAGCCCAAGTACGTCTTCGCGGCGATTGAGGCAGGATGCGCGGGGGTCCGGGTCAACCCGGGCAACATCCGCAGGTTCGACGACCAGGTCAAGCAGATAGCCCGGGAGGCCAAGGACGCCGGCGTCTCTTTGCGGATAGGTGTCAATGCCGGATCACTGGACTCACGCATCATGGCCAAGTACGGCAAGGCCACTGCTGAGGCTCTGGTCGAGTCGGCCGTTTGGGAGGCAAGCCTGTTCGAGGAGCACGACTTCCACGACTTCAAGATCTCGGTCAAGCACAACGACCCGGTCGTGATGGTCAAGGCCTATGAGCAGTTGGCCGCCCGTGGTGACTGGCCGCTGCACCTCGGCGTCACCGAGGCCGGACCCGCGTTCCAGGGGACCATCAAGTCTTCGGTGGCCTTCGGAGCACTGCTGGCAAAGGGCATCGGTGACACCATCCGCGTGTCGCTGTCGGCCCCCCCGGTGGAGGAGATCAAGGTCGGCATCGCGATCCTGCAGTCGCTGAACCTGCGCCCGCGCAGACTGGAGATCGTGTCGTGTCCCTCGTGTGGTCGGGCTCAGGTGGACGTGTACACCTTGGCCGATCAGGTGGCGGCTGGGCTCGACGGCCTTCAGGTGCCGTTGCGCGTTGCAGTCATGGGCTGTGTCGTGAACGGCCCAGGTGAGGCACGTGAGGCGGATCTGGGTGTGGCATCGGGCAACGGCAAGGGACAGATCTTCGTCAAGGGCGAGATCATCAAGACGGTTCCTGAGTCCCAGATCGTCGAGACCCTGATCGAAGAGGCCATGCGGATCGCCGAGAAGATGGGCGAGCCGGCCGGCGACGAAGGTGCCTCCTCCGGTCCAGTCGTCACTGTGGGCTGATACCCGCGTGCCGTCCCCACCTGTCGACAAGGCCATCTGGGCAAGGCAGGCTTAAGCAGTGCTACGCACCCACAGTCCCGTCCGCGCCCTGACCACGGCTGACCGTGACCAGGCTTTGGAAGTCTGCGCTCGCGATATCCGCACCAACGTCTTTGTCGCCGCGCGCATCCTGGATGGCGGGCTCGCCACCTCCCCGGGTGCGATGCTGGGCTATGCGGAGGGCTCCGGTCTGAAAGCGATTTGCTGGGCGTCGGCCAATCTGGTCCCTGTGGAGTGTGACGGAGCGGCCATCGCGGCCTTCGCTGCCAAGATGCGCCGATGGCGCCATCACTGCTCCTCGGTTTTCGGGCCCTCTGCCATGGTGCTGCCATTGTGGGAGGCCCTGCGACCCACCTGGGGGCAGCCGCGCACAGTGCGCTCCCACCAGCCGTTGCTGGCCACGGCAGGCCCACTTCCCCCCGGTACGCCATGCGACCCGTATGTTCGGCTGGCGCGATTTGACGAAGTCGAGCTGGTGATGCCGGCCGCTGCGGCTATGTTCACCGAGGAGATCGGCTACCCGCCGTACCGAGGCTCGGGACAGCTCTATCGGCAGGGCATCGCATCTCTGATCAGGCAGGGACACACGTTCGTGCGGGTCGAAGGCGGTGAGGTCGTATTCAAGGCTGACATTGGCTCGGTGGCCTTAGGGGTTGCTCAGATTCAGGGAGTCTGGGTGGCCCCGAGCTGGCGTGGCCAGGGACTCGCGGCACCCGCCATGGCCGCGGTGGTCGAGCAGGTCAGGGCCGAAGTCGCACCGGTGGTCACGCTCTACGTCAACGACTTCAACACCCCTGCCCGAGCGACCTATGCGCGCGTGGGATTCACCGAGTTCGGCAGCTTCGCCACTGTCCTGATGTGAGGTAAGCCACCGGCCCTTCCAAAGTCTCAGGCGAGTGTGCCGCTGGGAGCAGATTGATGCGACCCCACTAAGGATGTGGCGATGCGCCAGGGTGGACGCATCCTCCCGGCGGGACCGCTACAACCTGGGCAGACCTGCTGGGGCCGTCAGGCCATCAACCTCGTGCCGATATCCTCAGGTGTCCGGTGCGCCTCTGCCCGGACCTGACCAAGGAGATCCCGTGTCAACGCCGGCCTTACGCATGTCGACCCTGTTCCTGCGAACCCTGCGCGAGGACCCGGCCGATGCGGAGCTGCCCAGCCACCGGCTGTTGGTTCGTGCCGGCTACATCCGCCGCGTCGCCCCCGGTATCTACACTTGGCTGCCGTTGGGGCTGAAGGTGTTGCGCAATGTCGAGCGCATCGTGCGTGAGGAGATGGACGCTATCGGCGCCCAGGAGCTCTGCTTTCCGGCACTGCTGCCCAAGGAGCCATTTGAGGCGACCGGCCGCTGGACAGAATACGGCGACAACATCTTCCGGCTCAAGGATCGTAAGGGTGCCGACTACCTGCTCGGTCCCACGCACGAAGAGATGTTCACGCTGACGGTCAAGGACCTCTACGGTTCCTACAAGGACCTGCCGCTGTCGATCTATCAGATCCAGACCAAGTATCGCGACGAGGTGCGTCCGCGCGCAGGCCTCTTGCGGGGCCGCGAGTTCATCATGAAGGACTCATACTCCTTCGACGTGGACGACGCGGGCCTGCAAGCCGCTTATGACATGCACCGCGCGGCTTACATCAAGATCTTCGCCCGTCTCGGTTTTGAGTACGTCATCGTCAGGGCGACCTCTGGTGCGATGGGGGGTTCGGCGTCCGAGGAGTTCCTGGCTACGGCCGAGAACGGCGAAGACACCTATGTGCGTTGCACCTCCTGCGACTATGCGGCCAATGTCGAGGCTGTGAAGGTGCCCGTGCCGCCAGCGATCGCCTATGACGGGTTGCCGGACGCCCACGTTGAGGACACTCCCGACACCCCCACCATCGCGAGCCTGGTGGACCACCTCAATGCGGCTTTCCCTCGCCCCGACCGGCTCTGGCAGGCCAGCGACACTCTCAAGAACGTGATCGTGACGGTGGTCCACCCCGACGGTCGTCGTGAACCGCTGGCCATTGGGGTGCCTGGTGACCGCGAGATCGACGAGAAGCGACTCGGGGCTCAGGTCGAGCCCGCTGAGATCGAGGCCTTCGACGAAGCCGACTTTGCCAGGTACCCCGCGCTGGCCAAGGGCTACATGGGCCCGGGGGTGCTGGGCGAGGACGCCAAGTCCGGGATCAAGTTCCTGCTCGACCCCCGCGTCGTGGACGGCACGGTCTGGGTCACCGGGGCCGACGCCCCGGGCCGGCATGTGATCGGGCTGGTGGCCGGACGCGACTTCACCGCCGCTGGCACGATCGAGGCGGCCGAGGTGCGCGACGGTGACGAATGCCCCAACTGTGGTCAGCGCCTTGAGGCCGCTCGAGGCATCGAGATGGCGCACATCTTCCAGCTTGGTCGCAAGTATGCCGAGTCGCTGGACCTGAAGGTTCTCGACAAGAACGGCAAGCTGGTGACGGTGACCATGGGTTCCTATGGGGTGGGGGTCAGTCGTGCCGTTGCCGCGGTGGCCGAGGGCTGTCACGACGAGTTCGGTCTGGTGTGGCCTCGCGAGATCGCGCCTGCGGACGTCCATCTGGTGGCCACAGGCAAGGCGGAGGAGGTCTTCGCCAAGTCCGCCGAGGTCGCCGATGCGCTGGCAGCGCGCGGAGTCCAGGTTATCTATGACGATCGCAGGAAGGTCTCACCCGGGGTGAAGTTCAAGGACGCAGAGCTGATCGGAGTGCCTACCATTCTCATCGTCGGCAAGGGCCTTGAGGCTGGCACGATCGAGATCAAGGACCGTGCCACCGGTGAAAGTCGTCACGTGCCGCTCGACCAGATCGTCGACGAAGTGGTGTCCGAGGTGCGTGGGTCCAGGTCGGGCGGAGCGGCCATCTCCGACGTTGCGCACGCAGCGAGCTGATGAACCCCGTCGTGTCTGTCCGGCCCCGCTGTCGTGCGGTCATCTTCGACTGGGGCGGCACCCTCACGCCGTGGCACTCCGTCGACATCGAGGAGCAGTGGCGGGTGTTCGCCCGTCAGGTCCACGCCGAGGAGGCCCAGGCGCTCTCGCTGGCCGCGCGCATTCTGGTCGCCGAGGACGCGGCCTGGGAGCGCAGCCGGACCGAGCACAGCAGCGCACGCCTGCACGAGATCCTCGCGGAGGCGGGCTTACCGGCGGGCGATCTGAGGGCCGAAGCCGCCTTGATGGCCTACCAGGAGTTCTGGAAGCCGCATACGTTCACCGACGAGCAGGTGCGTCCGCTGTGGGAAGGGCTGCATGAGCGCGGAATCCTCGTCGGTGTTCTGTCCAACACCATCTGGTCGGGGGACTACCACCGTGGGGTGTTTAAGCGCGACGGAGTCCTGGACCTGATCGACGCCGATATCTACTCCAGTGAGCTGGCCTGGACCAAGCCGCACCCTGAGGTTTTTCGCGCAGCGGCCGCGGCTCTGGGGGTGGAGCCGTCCGAGGCCGTCTACGTGGGTGACCGACCTTTCGAGGACATTCACGGGAGTCAGTTGGCAGGGATGCGCGCCATCTGGGTCCCGCACTCGAAGATCCCGGTTTCCCAGCAGGTTGAGGTCGAGGTAACTCCTGACGGGGTTGCACACGAGCTGCTCGATATTCTGGACATCCTTGACGGCTGGCAGCCGCGCTGAGCGATCCCTCCACGCTCACCCTCGTGCTGATGGGCGTGGCCGCCATGTGCGCTGGATGGGTCGACGCGGTCGTCGGCGGCGGCGGCCTGATTCAGATCCCTGCACTGCTGCTCGGGTTCCCTCACGTTGCTCCCGTTCAGATCTTGGCGACCAACAAGGTCAGCTCGATCTGTGGCACCTCGGCGAGCGCAGCGACCTACTACCGCCACGTCAAGCCAGACCTGAAGACCGCGATCCCGTTGTCACTGTTGGCGTTTGCCGGAGCGCTGATCGGTGCCTCTCTCGTCTCGCACATCTCCAAGGCTGCCTTCAATCCGATCATCCTGGTGGTGTTGATCGGTGTCGGGACCTACACGCTGTTCAAACCGAGACTCGGCACGAAGACTGCCCTGCGATTCTCAGGACACCGCCACGTGCTGGCTGCCATAGGGGTCGGTTTCCTGATCGGCATCTACGACGGTGCCCTTGGTCCCGGAACGGGCTCCTTCCTGGTGTTCGCCCTGGTGGGTCTGCTCGGCTACGCCTTCGTGCAGGCCAGTGCCAAAGCCAAGATCGCCAACGTGGCCACCAACCTGGCCGCCCTGGTCATCTTCATCCCGGCGGGGGCGGTGATGTGGAAGGTCGCTCTGCTGATGGGGTTCGGCAACCTGGCTGGCGGGTACGTCGGCGCCCGTACCGCTGTCGCCCAGGGCTCCGGATTCGTCCGCGCGGTTCTGATCGTCGTACTGGGCGCTTTCACCATCAAGATCGGCTTTGACGTGGTCGGCCAGCTTGGCTGACCGATCAGATCGGACCCAGCCGCCTGTTAGCCTTCTTTGGCCAACGCCGAGGCCAGCTCTTGGGCCGTAGTGACCGGGCGGTCACAGACGAAGCCACGGCATAGGTAGGCCGCGGTGCGCCCAGCCACCAGAGGGCGGTCCGCAAGCAGCGGCAACCCTGGTGAGTCAGGTGATCCGTGAGCAATGACCAGTCCGGGGGAGGTGCTGGCACGGGCGACTCGCAGGAGGTCGGCTGCCTGCGGTCCTTCGCCGGCGATAGCAACCTGCAGAGGGCCCGCCACCATCGCCTCGGCCACCGCGAGTGTCCAACCGGCGAAACGGGGACTCTGGGAGGCGAGCACAGCGCTCGCGGTGACTGCAGCCTCGGCCGCTTCCCGGTGGCGAATGGACCCGGTTAGCGCTGAGTAGGTCAGCAAGGCGCCGGCCAGTGCAGACTGGCCAGCCGGCTCCGCGTTGTCGGCGGCGCTGCGCGGCCGGGTGAAGAGCTGCTCGGCGTCGTCGGCAGTATCGAAGAAGCCACCCTGGCCATCACCAAAATGGGCCAGTGCCGTATCCAGAAGCTCACCGGCGACTGTGAGCCACCGCGGGTCGCCAGTGGCCTGGTGAAGGGTGAGCAGGCCTTCGGCCAGGTTGCCGTGGTCGTCGGCCACTGCCATCGCCGCTCCGACCACTCCCGCCCGTGATGCTCGGCGCAACCTTCCGTCGACGATGTGGGAGCAGGTCAGAAAGCTCGCGCACTTTTGCGCAGCATTCAGGTACTTCGAGTCCCCGAGCAGCACACCGGCCTCGCTGAGCGCGGCGATGGCCAGACCATTCCAGCTGGTGACCACCTTGTCGTCCCGGGCAGGCTGGGGTCGCAGATTGCGCGCGGCCAGCAAACTGCTGCGAACGCGCTCCCACCACAGCGCATCGTTCGGCTCCCTGTGTAGCTGGAGGGTCGACATGCCGTGTTCGAAGGTCCCAGAACTGGTGACCTCGAGCAGATCAGATGCTCGGCGCCCGTCCTGCTCGCCGAGGACCTCGACGAGCTGGGCGGGTGACCAGAGGTAGGTCAGGCCCTCAACTCCCGCGGTGTCGGCGTCCAGGGAGGAGGCGAAGCCGCCGCCGGCGGCGAGGTCGTGCAGCAGGAAGTCCGCGCTCTGGCGCGAGATCCGCTCTGCGAGAGGAGCTCCGGTGGAACGCCACAAGTGCAGATAGACACGCAAGAGCTGGGCGTTGTCGTAGAGCATCTTCTCGAAGTGGGGCACCACCCAGCCGGCGTCCACCGAGTAGCGTGCGAAGCCGCCCGCCAGCTGGTCGTACATACCGCCGCGCGCCATCGCCTCACAGGTGTCTTCGACCATGTGCAGGTCCCGTCCGGTGCCAGTGCGTGCCCAGTGGCGCAGCAGAAACTCCAGGACCATCGAAGGGGGGAACTTGGGCGCCGTGCCGAACCCGCTGTTCTGCCGGTCGTATCCGGTGGCCAGCAGTGCCTCGGCCGCGCTGAGGTCGCCGGCCCCCAGTGGGGTGTCGAACCCGACGATGGCGGCTCCCCGAAGAGCTTCGACGATGCGGTTACCGCCGGCGATGATCTCCTCGCGTCGATCGGTCCAGGCGCCGGAGACGTTCGACAGAAGCTGTAAGAGGGCTGGCTTGGGATAGTACGTGCCGCAGAAGAAGGGCTGACCAGCTGGTGTGAGCAAGCAGGTCATCGGCCAGCCGCCTTGTCCAGTCAGGGCCGTGGTCGCGGACATGTAGATCGCGTCGATGTCCGGTCGTTCCTCGCGGTCAACCTTGATGGACACGAAGCCGGCGTTCAGGGCGGCTGCGACTTCCTCATCCTCGAACGACTGGTGGGCCATCACGTGGCACCAGTGACAGGCTGCATACCCGACGGACAAGAAGATGGGTTTGCTGAGGCGTTCGGCCTCGGCAAGAGCCTCGGGTCCCCACTGCCACCAGTCGACCGGATTGTCCTTGTGCTGCAACAGATACGGGCTCGTGGAGTGCTCAAGTCGGTTCGCCATCACGGTCGCCTTTCCTGACTGGTCTCAGTGATGCCGAATGCGGACATCGTGACCCTTGCACGGCTTGCCCAGCAAACGTGCCCTCTGGTGACGGCGTGTGCGAGGAGCCCGGGTCGGCGGTCGATTGCGGCTATCGGACATGTCCGGATCTTCCTGCTCATGCAACCAACAATGCCAACAACCCATCCGGGGGGCGACCCCGGCCACACATCCCTGAAGCCGCAGGAAGTCCTCGCCAGATACCGTTGGGGCCGCACCCGCGGCTACCTCGAACTGAAGAAGGCCACCATTGCCCGACGGGGGGGTAACTACCGACTCGATACCTTCATCGTCTGGGAAGACTGGTGCCTGACCGCCAACGAACCCGAGCGGGACGCAACCGTCATCGCGATCCCTCTTGTCGAACCGGTCCCGGTACAGGCTCCAAACCCCGTCGACGTCCCAGTTCCGGTCAACGACACTTCTGCGGAGATTTCCCAGCGCCGTCAGTCTCGTCGCCGCAGGCCTCCTGATGCCCAGGCCGCGCAAGGATGGCAAGCCTGCTGCTCGCGCAATCCGCATCGGCATAGGGCGCACCAGCGGCGCTGGAAAGAAGTGGCGCGTCCGGTCCTACGACCCCACTGACGGCGCTCCCCACGGTCGCGTCGTCTACATCATGGCCACGACGGAAAAGCCGACCAGCTCGGTGCCTGAGGTCGGACAGGCGTTGGACGAGCTGTTCGACCCGCGCAGCGAGCCCAAGCCGGAGTTTGTCCCAGACGCTGATGCGGCGCACGGTCATCAGTGTCGCAGTCGTGTTGGTGCTGTGTGTCCCCTTCGTCGGGTTAGGGCTCCTCAGCCACCAGATGGCGTTCCCGTCTCGGACGGTCAAGGGCTCAGCCGATCAGCGACGTCCTGAACGAGGGGCCGTCTACTGACCTACCCCAGACGGCGTAGAGATCGGAAGCCATACGAAATCGACGCACGCCGATTCCCGGCGGGCTCAGGTGAGGGAGAAGGGCGGGTAGCGGTCGGTGACGAGAAGGATCGCGTACGCCTGGACGCGCAGCCCCCAGCGGCCGACGCCGACGACGAAATCGAACAGTCCCCGCGGGTAGCGTCCGGTGAAGAGGATCGCGAACCACGCGATGACCACCGCAAAGAAAGCGGCCACCGACAATACTGCAAGGACAACGAAGTGTGGGATCGCGAGTAGCCACTTCACCAGCGGCAACCATTGGTTCAGGTCGCGTTCGACGTCGGGGTAGTCGATCTGAAGGTGGACGCTCTGCTCCTCGACCGTCGAGGGGTACTGGTCGGTTAGCAGTACGAGGTAGGCGCAGATGCGGGCGCCGAACCGGGCAAGCTCCAGGGCGAAGTCGAACCACCAGCGTGGGTAACGCCTCGCGAAGAGGATCATCAGCAGGGTCGCCAGGAACAGGCCGGTGCCGATGCCACCGCTGCTGGTGCGCACCACCTGACCGCTCTGGTCGTAGACCGTCTGGGTGGCGCCCGTGGTGAGCACTCCGATGACGATCGCAATCGGAATGATCAGGAACGCGCGGAAAAGGGTCGTCACCCGGTCGTGCTGGTCCGGGTAGTCGATCTCGAGACGCGCCGGGTAGAACGACGCCGGCAACTGCTCCGTCATGTGCCCTCCAGGATGAGTAGACGCTGAGCCCGACCGCGTGCGCCACGACCGGGAGACTTCCGCACTTCATGCTGGCGGCGTTGACCGACCGGCGCAAGAAGCCTCGCCGGGACAGACAGTCAACTCGCAAGAGAGCGGGGAAGCCAGACAATCGATGGAAGCGATGCGATGTGTGAAGCGAACGATGACCGGCCACTTGCAAGCCTCGGTGCCGTAAGACGGTGGTTTCCTGGTAGTTAGCTACATCGTGTGTGTTGATGGGGGCCGATGAGTTTCCTGGCTGGTCGCCCACTTCGGCCGGGCCCTTGGGCGGACCCGGCCGTGTTCTCGACAGTTAGGAGACGACGACGTCGCGGTAGGCGGGCGGGGTGTCGGCGGCGCGCATTGCGTCTGTGATGGGGCAGGGCTTGAAGCCTTTGACGACCAGGTAGATGCCGAGCGACAGCTCCCAGATGAAGTCCGGGATTACGAGGATCCCGGTCGCGACGGAGGTCCGGTCGATGACGCCGAACATCGTGAGGATGACGGCGGAGAGCTGCAGGGGGGCTCCGATGAGTCCCATCACGGGAATGACACGCGGTACGAGGCCCGATCGGTACATCAATGTGCCCAGCAACACAGCGTTTGCGACCGGCATGAGGCTTTGTCCGACCGTGAACGCCCAGTTGTAGGTCGCGACGTGCGACGCGCCGATGGTGACCAGCGAGGCCGCATTGGCTCCGGTCGCCGTGCCCAGGTCCTGGTGCAAGGTCACGAGCGAGAGGATGCTCGCCACACCGGTGAAGATCATGGCGGCTTCGAGGGTGCGAGTGGCGACAAACCCAAGCGCCATACCTTCGTTCTGCCGCTTGACCACTGGAAACAGCGTGACCGCCGTGCCGATGCCGGCGAGGCCGACGATGACCTCCAGGAAGCAGCCCCAGAGCGCGCCAGTGTCGGCGCCAGAGCTGATGATGAAGTCCTTGCCCTTTACCGAGCTGTAGAGGCCGAGTGTGGGCATCGAGACAAAGGTAATCAGGTAGAAGATGCCCGCGACGAGCGCGGTCTTCCTCGTTGAGTTCACCGGGACGCCTTTCGTTGTCGGGTCGACGGGCGACCGATATCCCGCCTAGTTGGTTCGGCCGTGGCTCATAAGGCGTGACGCTGCGGCTCTCAACTAATCCCAGGGTCGTGGTCGGGGAAACCCACGTCAAGAGTTTGGTTTGGCTTACCTAACATGAACGCCGTGATGGCCTGGTCGCGCAAATGCCTATCCACGGCGGCAGGCCTTGCTCGTGATGCGGGCACGAACACGGTGCGTGCCGCATTTGGCGATTTCCTAAGGGATACACTAAATTTCCTACATACATTAGGCAGACGCATGCTCGGGCCCGCCGAATGAGAGGAAGGGTATGGCGCGCGTAGGACTGACCCCGGAACGCCTGACCCGGGCGGGGGCCGAACTGGCCGACGAGGTCGGCTTCGACAAGGTGACCCTCTCTGCGCTCGCCGGGCGGTTCGACGTCAAGGTCGCGAGTCTGTACTCGCACCTTAAAAACTCCCAGGACCTTAAGACCAAGATTGCTCTGCTCGCCCTGGAGGAACTCGCCGACCAGGGCGCTGCCGCCCTGGCCGGGCGGGCTGGCAAGGATGCCCTTACAGCCTTCGCGAACGTCTACCGCACCTACGCCCGGAAGCACCCTGGCCGCTACGCCGCAACCCAGCTGAGGCTCGACCCGGAGACGGCCGCCGTCAGCGCAGGCGGCAGGCACGCACAGATGATGCGGGCGATCCTGCGCGGCTACGACCTGACGGAGCCGGACCAGACGAACGCGGTGCGACTGCTGGGCAGCGTGTTCCACGGCTACGTCAGCCTCGAAATGGGAGGAGGGTTCAGCCACAGCGCTCCCGACACGCAGGAGACGTGGTTACGGATTCTGGATGCCCTCGACGCCCTGCTGCGGAACTGGCCCACGCCCTGACCTAGGAACTCCACACCAGCCGGACGCCGCCGACCGCACGGTGCATTGGCGAGTCCGATCAATCCGAGAACTCCGATCGACAGGCTGACATGACTATGCGCACCAAGAACAACTGGATCACCACGGCCGTCACCGCGGACCTCCTACGAGGCGCCCTCGACCTGCAGCAGACCGCGCAGGGTGTGCTGCCGCACCGCCTGCCAGTGTGGGCTCGTGCCCAGTGCGCAGACGGACAACTGGCGATGGCGGAGGCCCAGCCCTCCGGCGTACGGCTGGCTTTTCGCACCCGAGCCACCGCCATCGAACTAGACGCGCTACCCACCAAGCAGGTCTACGCAGGCGCCCCACCCCGCCCGGACGGCGTGTACGACCTGCTCGTCGACGGCCGCCTCGCCGGCCAGTCCAGCGTGACCGGCGGAAACACCCTGAGCATCGACATGACCACGGGGACAGCCAAGTACCAGCCCGGCCTGGCCGGCACCGCGCGCTTCACCGGCCTGCCCGACCGTGTAAAGGACGTCGAGATCTGGCTACCGCACAACGAGACCACTGAACTCCTTGCCCTGCGCACCGATGCGCCGATCGATCCCACACCCGACCGAGGCCGCCCGGTGTGGCTGCACCACGGCAGCTCGATCAGCCACGGCTCCAATGCGGCAAGCCCCACGACCACCTGGCCCGCACTAGCCGCCTCCATCGGCGGCGTGGAACTGATTAACCTGGGCATGGGCGGCAGCGCCCTGCTCGACTCGTTCACGGCCCGCACCATGCGCGACACCCCCGCTGATCTGATCAGCATCAAGATCGGAATCAACCTGGTCAACAACGATCTGATGCGCCTGCGCGCCTTCACCCCGGCTGTCCACGGCTTCCTCGACACCATCCGTGAAGGCCACCCCACCACACCGCTTCTGGTCGTCTCATCCATCCTGTGCCCCATCCATGAAGAAACACCGGGCCCCAGTGCTCTGGATGTCACTGCTCTCAGTACCGGGCAATCGCGGTTCCGAGCCACAGGGGATCCTGCGGAGCGCTCGAGCGGGAAGCTGACCCTGGTCGTCATCCGGGACGAGCTAGCCAGGATCGTGGAGCAGCGGGCGGCCGACGACCCGAATCTGTACTACCTAGACGGCCGCGAGCTATACGGCGAGGCCGATTTTGTCGAACTGCCGCTGTCTGACCAGCTCCACCCCGACGCCGCCACCCACCACCGCATCGGCGAACGCTTCGCCAGGCTTGCCTTCGCCGCCAACGGTCCTTTCGCGGGCCACAGCTCCCCCGGCCACCACGCGCTTGAGGAAGCAGAGGCTGTCCGATAGACGGTGCAATTGCCGTCGCCGTAGACGTCGAGTGAAGAGGTCGGCTCTCACGAGAAGTGACGGCCAATTGTCAAACGGACCGACCCTCTTCCTCGCCGACGCGTAACCTCGCGGTCGATCACTGCCATGCGGCCCAGACTCCCGCGGTGGTGGCCAGCCAGCTCACGGACCCAGCGTGACGCGAACAGACTGCAGACACCGTTGCACGTCAGTGAACTCTGGTGAGTTCTGCTGAGAGCAGTCCCGCCTCGCGGCGGGACAGTCCCGGTGTTACCCGCTTGCGCGGTGCCGGGTTGACGCTTCACAGGCAGGGCTAAAACTCC
>PMJN01000254.1 GCA_003157445.1 Micrococcales bacterium | reverse complement strand
GACACCAGCGCAGCACGAACCTCATGTGAGACCAAGCGCGCGTTGAAACGAACGTCACGTGACATGAACCTCACGCATCACGAACGTGCTGCGACACGAACCTGACGTGACATGAGCTTCGTGTTCGAGGGGGTGGGCCCGATGGCCCACCCCCTCGCTCATTTCTTGTACGACCTGACCAAGGCCCGGCTCAAGTGCCGCAGATGGAGAGAAGATGGCGAACTTCGTTGACCGCGTCGTGCTTCACGTTGCCGCAGGCGACGGAGGCAACGGCGTCGCCTCCGTGAGCCGCGAGAAGTTCAAGCCGCTCGGTGGCCCCGACGGCGGTAACGGCGGGCGTGGCGGCAGCATCATCTTGAAGGTCGACCCTCAGTCGACCACCCTGCTGGACTACCACCACAGCCCACACCGCAAGGCCGCCAAGGGGCAGCCGGGCGGGGGTGACGACTGCAACGGCGCAGACGGGGGCGACATGATCCTTCCGGTGCCGGCCGGCACAGTGGTCAAGAGCGTCGATGGGCAGGTCATCGTCGACCTCGTGGCACCCGATGAGACATTCGTGGTCGCCCGGGGCGGTCGTGGAGGTCTGGGTAACCGGGCGCTGTCTTCACGGGCACGCAAGGCTCCCGGATTCGCGTTGCTGGGCGAGACCGGCGAGAGCCTGGACATCGTCCTGGAGTTGAAGTCCCTGGCAGATGTAGCCCTGATCGGCTACCCGTCAGCCGGCAAGTCCAGCCTCGTGTCGGTCCTGAGCGCGGCGCGCCCCAAGATCGCCGACTACCCGTTCACCACCTTGGCGCCCAACCTCGGCGTCGTGATCGCCGGAGACCAGCGGTTCACCGTGGCCGATGTACCCGGTCTGATCCCTGGTGCCAGCGAGGGCAAAGGCCTAGGCCTGGAGTTCCTTCGACACGTGGAGCGTTGTTCGGTTCTCGTGCACGTCATCGACTGCGCCACCCTTGAGTCCGACCGTGATCCCCTGAGCGACCTCGAGGTCATCGAGCAGGAGCTCTCCCAGTATGTCGCCGACGAGACCCTGGGTGGGCGGCCTCTTGGGGAGCGCACACGTATCGTCGTGCTGAACAAGTCCGACGTGACCGAGGCCCGCGAGCTTGCCGAGATGGTCAAACCCGACCTAGAGGCCCGAGGTGTCGAGGTCTTCATCGTCTCGGCCGTCGCGCGCACCGGTCTGAGGGAACTGACCTTCGCAATGGCACGCCACGTCCTGCAGGCACGTGCGGCGATGTCCGAGATCGAGATCCCGGCCACCATCCTGCGCCCCAAACCCGTGGATGACACCGGTTTCGTGGTCAAGCGTGAGAACACCCCCGAGGGTGAGATCTTCCGCGTGATCGGGCAGCGGACCAAGCGTTGGATCGACCAGACTGACTTCTCCAACGATGAAGCTGTTGGTTACCTGGCTGACCGGCTGGCCCGGGCAGGGGTCGAAGCGGCCCTGTTCAAGGCCGGTGCCGTCTCTGGGGCCACCGTGGTCATCGGAGCAGCCGACAACGCCGTGGTCTTCGACTGGGAGCCCACCATGGCNNCGAGGAGAAGCGCACCGACTACGCTGACCGCCGTGCGGGCAAGACTGCTGCCCGTGACTTGCTCCAGGCTGAGCGCAAGGCCGGGCACTGGGCTACGGCTGCGACCTCGGCTGAGACTGCGGCCGAGGCCGGCTCTGAGCCAACCGCGGACAGCCACGGCGAGGATGAGACGGATCAGGGCAGCTGACCTACTTTCAATAGACTGTACGGGTGCTCACGCCCCGTCACGCTGATCTGCGTACCGCCGGACGACTTGTCGTCAAGGTCGGCTCCAGCTCGCTGACCACCGAAGGCGGGGCTCTGGATCTCGACCGGCTCGGCGCGCTCGTCGACGTGATCGCGCAACGCCGCAGTCAGGGCACTCAGATCGTTCTTGTCTCCTCCGGTGCCATAGCGGCCGGCTTGAGGCCGTTGGGGCTGCTGCGTCGCCCGCGTGATCTGGCCACCCAACAGGCAGCCGCCAGCGTCGGTCAGGGGGCTCTGGTCGCCGCCTACGGTCTCGCGTTCGCGGGGCACGACCTCACCGTCGGTCAGGTTCTGCTGACCGCTGATGACGTCACGCGCCGATCGCACTATGCCAACGCCCGACGCACCTTGGACCGCCTGCTGGACCTTGGTGTCATTCCGGTGGTCAACGAGAATGACACGGTCGCCACTCATGAGATCCGGTTCGGGGACAACGACCGCCTTGCGGCGCTGGTTGCCCATCTGGTACATGCGGACGGCCTGGTCCTGCTCTCTGACGTGGATGCGTTGTATGACGGGCCGCCTTCCCGCGCCGGCACCTCGCGCATTCCGTTGGTTCGCGGTCCTGCTGACCTGCACAACGTCAAGATCCGCGGCTCCGGTACGGGTGCGGGCGTGGGAACCGGCGGGATGACCACCAAGATCGAGGCCGCCGCCATTGCCACCTCGGCCGGCATCACCACCATGCTGACCTCGACACAGCAGGCCGCCCAGGCTCTGGGGGGTCAGGACGTCGGCACGCTGTTTTCGCCCACTGGCTCCCGAAGAGCCAGCCGGCTGCTCTGGCTGGCGCACGCCTCGACCGCCCGCGGCCGGCTAATCCTTGACGACGGAGCGGTGGCAGCGGTCGTCGGCCGGCGAAAGTCGTTGCTGCCGGCGGGCATCCTGGCCGTTGAGGGGCGGTTCAGCGACGGCGATCCCGTGAATCTGTGCGACCCTGCCGGCCACGCGGTTGCCCGCGGCCTGGTCAACTACGACTCCACCGAGCTGCCGGGGCTGCTGGGGCGCTCGACCCACGACCTGGCCCGCGAGCTCGGACCGAGCTACGAGCGTGAGGTTGTCCACCGCGACGACCTTGTCCTGCTCCCGTAGCGGCTTACCCTGGTCACATGGCTGAGTCAATCGATCCCGAGATCACCGCGCACGTCGCTGGCCTGGCTGCCGGCGCCCGCCAGGCCAGCCGATCGCTCGCGCTGCTGTCGCGCGCCGACAAGGATGCTGCCCTGCGGGCGATGGCCGATGCCCTGGACACCGCATCGGCAGAGATCATCGCGGCCAACGACAAGGACATCGCGCGGGGACGTGCTAACGGCCTGGCAGAGGGGCTGGTCGACCGTCTGCGGCTGGACGAGGCTCGGGTGCGCGCTGTGGCCGAGGCTCTGCGGGACATCGCGGGCCTGCCGGACCCGGTCGGTGAGATCGTGCGTGGGTCGACGTTGGCCAACGGCCTGCAGATCCGACAGGTGCGGGTGCCGATCGGTGTTGTCGCCATGATCTACGAGGCTCGCCCCAACGTGACCGTTGATGCGGCAGGGCTGGCACTCAAGAGCGGCAACGCCGTCGTGCTGCGAGGAGGCTCAGCAGCTAATGAAAGCAATCGCGCCCTCGTGGTGGTGTTGCGAGGCGCACTGGAGAGCCAAGGGCTGCCGGCGGCCTCGATCTCGTTGATAGACGAGGGCGGGCGCGATGCTGTCCGGGCGCTGATGACCGCACGTGGTCAGGTGGACGTGCTTATTCCCCGGGGCGGGGCCGATCTGATCCAGGCGGTAGTGCGTGAGTCGACCGTGCCCGTCATAGAGACCGGCGTGGGCAACTGCCACGTCTACGTCGACGCACGCGCCGACCTGGACAAGGCGCAAGCCATCGTGGTCAACTCCAAGACCCATCGCGTCAGCGTCTGTAACGCGGCCGAGTCATTACTGGTTCATCGAAACGTCGCCTCGAGCTTTCTGCCCGCAGTCTTGGCTGAGCTCGCATCCGCTGGGGTAACCATCCACGGTGACAGCGAGATAGAGGTCTACGCCAAGGAGGCCGGCGCGGCATTCACCCCGGCTACCGACGAGGACTTCGCCCGCGAGTACCTGTCACTGGATATCAGCACGAGGATCGTCGACTCGTTGGACGAGGCGCTCGCGCACGTTCAGCGTTACAGCACCGGCCACACCGAGGCCATCGTCACCGAGGATCGCGGCGCTGCCCGTCGCTGGATCGCGGAGGTGGATGCCGCGGCCGTCATGGTCAACGCGTCAACCAGGTTCACAGACGGTGGCGAGTTTGGGTTCGGCGCCGAGATCGGCATCTCGACCCAGAAGCTGCACGCCCGCGGTCCGATGGGCCTCTCAGAGCTGACCACGACCAAGTGGGTTGTCGAGGGCGACGGCCAGATCCGTCACTAAGCCAGATTCCGTCTCTGAGCAAATCTGTGGCAGAACGAGAATCCTCGCGGGACGTCAAGCTCGTGAACCGGCTAGGCTGTGACAATGTCGTTCACGCCAACAATTGCCACGCTGGCCACCGCAGGGACCTTGACTGCGCGCCCGCTGCCGATGCCCGATTGGTCTTACGGTGTCATTGCCTTCGCATCCTTCCTTGTGCTTCTGGGGGTGCTGTGGAGCTTCCGTAACACCGCGGCCAAGTACGACACGCCGATCAGGGCCCGTCATGATGACGTGGGTGGTTGGCAGGGTTCGCGCCCGACAAACGATCCCGGAGCGCACCACTGACCAGGCGCATAGGTGTCATGGGTGGGACCTTCGACCCCATCCATCACGGTCACCTCGTGGCTGCGGCTGAGGTCCAGGCATTATTTGACCTTGATGAAGTCTTATTTGTGCCGACCGGTGAGCCGTGGCAGAAGGATGCAGCCACGGTGTCCCCAGCCGAGCACAGATACCTGATGACGGTCATTGCCACCGCTTCCAACCCAGGCTTCAACGTCAGCCGCGTTGACCTCGACCGACCCGGCCCGACCCACACCATCGATACCCTGCGTGACTTGCGCGCCCAGATCCCGGACGCGGAACTGTTCTTCATCACCGGCGCCGATGCCTTGGCACAGATCCTGTCTTGGAAGGACATCGACGAGCTTTGGGATCTTGCCCACTTTATCGGCGTGACCCGGCCAGGCCATGTCCTGAGTGACTATGGACTCCCCGAGGACCGGGTGACCCTGCAGGTGGTTCCGGCCATGGCCATCAGCTCCACCGACTGTCGTGCGCGCGTCATGTCCGGTGAACCCGTCTGGTACCTCGTGCCTGACGGGGTGGTGCAATACATCGCCAAGCACCGGCTTTACCGGCCAGATCCTGTCATCGAGGTTGCTCGCGCTCGCTGACGACATCGTGCTGAGCGACGCAGTCCCGCTGAGCAGCCACAGGACACTGAACTGCATCAACCACACTGACATAGCCACACACTGACATAGCCCGAACCACACAGAACAGCACTATCACCAGGAGGACCGCGTGGCCGCCACGCAACATGCCATTGATCTCGCCAAGGCTGTCGCAGCAGCTGCCGAGGACAAGCTGGCCAGCAAGATCGTCGCCATCGACGTCAGTGAGCAGCTAGCACTTACTGACATCTTCGTTCTGGCATCGGCCCCCAACGACCGCCAGGTCAGTGCGATCGTCGACGGCGTCGAGGACAAGCTGCGCGAACTCGGAGTCAAACCGATAAGGCGCGAGGGCGAGCGCGACGGCCGGTGGGTCCTAATTGACTTCTCGGACATCGTCGTGCACGTCCAGCACGAGGAGGAGCGGGCCTACTACCAGCTAGAGCGCCTCTGGAAGGACTGCCCCGCCATCGACCTCACCGTCTGAGATGGTGGCTAAGAAGGGCGGCCGCACCCTCATCATCTGGCGTCATGGCGAGACCGACCACAACGCCAGCGGCATCTGGCAGGGCCAGCTAGACACCCCGTTGTCCGACAAGGGCCGAGAGCAGGCGCTGACCGCCGCTACCGCGCTCGCCCCATATAACCCATCGGTGATCGTCAGTAGCGACCTCCAGCGCGCCGCTGACACCGCAGGCTCGCTAGCAACGCGACTGGGCCTGCAGGTCAGGTTGGACGAGCGGCTGCGCGAGATTCACGCGGGGTTGTGGCAAGGGATGACCGCCGGTGACGTTGCTGAGCAGTTCCCCGTCGAGCAGGCGGCCCTGAAGGCCGGCGAAGACATTCAGCGGGGGGTGCACGGAGAGAGTCTGGGACAGGTTGCCGCGCGCACCAGCGCCGCGGTTTCCGATCTGCTGTCAAATCTGGCATCGGAGCAGTGCGCTGTCATCGCTACCCACGGGGTCGCAGGCCGGGTGGTCGTCGCCTCGTTGGTGGGACTGGACCAGCACACGGCCTGGCAGTCCTTCGCCGGACTGCAGAACTGCCATTGGGCCGAGGTGCACGAATACGCCACGGCATGGCGGATTGTGGCTTGGAACGTGGGAGCCAAACCTGTGTGAGTGTTCCGATTTGG
>PMJN01000392.1 GCA_003157445.1 Micrococcales bacterium | reverse complement strand
AACTTCAACCCATAGGAGCACTTGTGGCCAATGAACAGCCCTGCCCGAAACCGCTGGTGGTAGTGATGGGAGTGGCGGGATCGGGCAAGACGACGGTCGGTGCGGCCCTGGCTCAGCAACTCTGCCTGGACTACGCCGATGCCGATGCGTTCCACAGCAAAGCCAGCGTTGCCAAGATGGCAGCTGGACACCCCCTGGACGACGACGATCGTTCTCCGTGGCTTCAGGCGATCGGACAGTGGCTGTCCGTCCACGACCAGAGCGGTGGCGTCATATCCTGCTCGGCCCTGCGCCGTCGTTACCGCGACGTCTTGCGCGCTGCCGCGCCCCGCGTGTACTTCCTGCACCTGGACGGCGACCCTCAGGTCGTCACTCAGCGCGTGGCCGAGCGCCTGGACCACTTCATGCCGGCGTCACTGATGAGTTCTCAGCTGGAGACTCTCGAGCGCCTTGATCCTGACGAGACCGGCAGCCGGCTGGACCTCAACGCAACGGTGAAAGACATCGTCGCTGAATTCACCGCAACCCTGACCCAGGCCGGAGACCGAACATGACAACCCTTCTAAGCGTAGGTACGGCAACGACCAGCGCCGGCAGCCCCCGGCTCATCTTCGCCGCGCTAGTGGGCATCGCCGTGATCGTGCTGATGATTACCCAGCTCAAACTTCACCCCTTTCTGTCTCTGACGATTGGCTCGATCGCGGTGGGTGGCCTCGCAGGAATGCATATGGCTGCCACATTGGTCAGCTTTGGCACCGGCGTCGGGGCCACGGTGGCCAGCATCGGGACACTGATCGCCCTCGGCGCGATGTTCGGCCGGTTGCTTGCCGACTCCGGCGGCGCCGATCAGATCGTCGACACCATCGTCGGCCGATCCAGCGCACGGACTCTGCCTTGGGCGATGGCCCTGGTGGGTGCACTGATCGGCCTGCCGATGTTCTTCGAGATCGGTCTCGTGCTGCTCATGCCCGTCATCGTGCTGGTCTCAAGGCGCACCCAACTGCCCCTCTTGCGCGTCGGAATCCCGGCACTGGCAGGGCTGTCCGTCATGCACGGACTAGTCCCACCGCACCCGGGCCCGCTAGTCGCTGTCGCGGCGCTTAACGCCAACCTGGGTATCACTATCGCCCTTGGTGTGCTCGTCGCCATTCCAACTGTCGCCCTTGCCGGTCCGTTCTTCGCTCGTTACGCCGCGCGCTGGGTTCCGGTCGTCGCGCCAGCCCTGTCCGCCACCGTCGCCCCAGCCAAGGCGGCCATCAATGTCGGCGCACCCGCCGGCGGATGGCCCTCGTCGTCCGGCGGTTCGGACGTGCTGACAACCGAGACCGAAGTCGAGCGTCCGCGCCCTAAGTTCACCACCACTTTGTTCACCGTCTTGCTGCCAGTCATGCTGATGATGGGCAAGGCACTGGCAGACATCTTCGCCGGCCACGGCCCGCTGCTCTCGGCGCTCGACTTCCTGGGTACTCCCTTGGTGGCTCTCCTGCTGGCAGTCCTTGTCGCTATGGTGACCTTCGGTCGAGGCTCCGGGATGACCCGTGCTCAGCTCGCATCGTCGCTGGAAAAATCGCTGCCGCCCATTGCCGGCATCTTGCTGATCGTCGCGGCTGGTGGCGGGTTCAAGCAGACACTGGTCGACACCGGCATAGGCAAGGTTCTTGCCACCACAATCGCCGGCAGCAGCATCTCGCCCCTTCTGCTCGCTTGGCTGGTAGCCGTCCTGATCCGGCTCGCAACCGGATCCGCCACAGTGGCCACTATCACCGCCTCCGGGATCCTTGCGCCCCTGGCCGCCACAATGTCGACAGGCAACACCTCCCTGCTGGTGCTCGCCATAGGCTCAGGGTCGCTGTTCTTCAGCCACGTCAACGATGCCGGGTTCTGGTTGGTCAAGGAGTACTTCGGCCTCAGTGTCGGGGAGACGATCCGTTCGTGGTCGGTCATGGAGACGGTGATCTCGGTGTCGGGACTGTTACTGGTGCTGTCACTTAGTCTCGTCGTCTGATCGATTCCCTGGAACAGGGGTGAGGTTCGACTCCGACATACGCCTTCGTGAAGGACCCCAGGTCATCGTGCAGGGATGACCTGGGGCCCTGCGTGCAAGATGGGCGGCCCATCCGCCCGCTCGAGGTGGCGTGCGATCCCACCCGCTTCCCTTTCGACCTTCGGCAGCATCACAGCGGTGGACACCAAGCGGCTGCAGAAGTGCGTGACCGCGAGCGTGGCGCAGGCCCAGCGAATCTGCCGTCGGCGTCTGTGAGTAGTGCTTTGCGGCTCCAGTGCTCGCAATTGTTCTTGGCGACCACAGAGATGATCAGCGAGCGGCCAAGAGGAGCGATGGCGACCCTGGCGCAGAGTGCATGGTGATCGCCGAGCTCGCAGCTCGGCTCGCTCGGCGCCATCCCCAGGTCACGCTCCTCGGAATCAGTATCGGCGGGCAGGTGGCCGATCGCGCGATTGTCACCCAGACACCCTTCTGCAATGGACCGACGTACCGCTGCAGGACATGGTCGAGGACGTCACCGGGGTGCCCACCGTCGTCGAGAACGACCTCATCGCCTTGACCGAGGCCGAGCACTGGTTCGGCGCGGGCCGCGGCCTGGACCGGTTTGCCGTTCTGAGGTCGGGGCGGGTGTCGGCTACGGCCTGGTGGTTCGCGGCCACCTTGTCACCGGTGACGACGCAGGGCTGGGCTTGGTCGGTCACGTGCCCGTGGCTGCAACGGGACCGATGTGCGCCGAGGGCCACACCGGCTGCGCAACAGCGATGTTGGCGATGCCAAGCATCGCGGCGGCGGCGTCCGTCGCCCTGCTGCGTCGTGTTGGCTACGACGAGATATTGGACCTGGCTGAAGCGGGTGATCCGGCCGCGGGACGGATAGTGGCCAACGCCGGCCACGCCTTGGGACGCCTCTTGCACTAATTGCGAACTTCACGATGCCCGAGCGGGTCGTCCTGGGTGGTGAGGGCGTCCGCTGGTCGACGTCGCCAGTACGCAGATCGACGAAGCTCTTGCCGCTGGTCGCGACCTACAGGCCTCCAACCTGCGCCTGGACGTGAGACCGGGCAACTTCACACATTGGGCACGCGGGGCAGCAGTCATCGCGATCCAGACCTACGTGCTGGGCGCGGACTGACCCGTTCGGCTGTCGTCGGAGGCACGCGGTGAGTGCGGGACGAAGGCGGGCAGGTCACCGCGTCCTAGACCCGCTGCGCTGGCAGCCATCGTGGCGAAGGTTTCGGTCCGATGCCTATTGGCGACAAGAGTCTTCATTCGCCTTGGCGGGCGGGGGCCGTGATCGGTGGGACTCCTATAGGCAGCTGCCTCAGGTCAAGGACTTGCTGACTTGTGGCAGCTGTCCCGCTGCGCCGGTAGTGCCTCGCCCACAGGAGATCTCCAGCCAGAATCCAGTGTTGTTTCACGTTGGGGGCATTGAGCTCACCTCCTCAAACCCTGGGAGATCCCGATGATGCGCAGGCTCGCTCGCCACAGCCGTTAGAAGACGGCACGTCGCTGCGATCTGGGTCCTGTGTGGTGCGCGTGTGGACGGCAAGCACGCTCAGGCGCACGCGCGGCCGTCGTACCTGGCACACTCCCCGGTTTTCCCCCAGGCTCCGACTGAGCCGCGCGGCGTGGGTTGACGCAGCCCGGCGTAAAACCCACTCAATCGGCCAATTCCCTGCAGATTGGCCGAGCTCGGCGCCATCGCAGTGGAGGCCGCGGTCTGGTCCAGATGTGCTGAGGCCGAGCCGCCGCCTTGCGCGCAGATGAAAGCCCACAGCGCGACTCCCAGTAGCCAACATGCCACTGCTTGCGGGAACTTGGGCGCGTCGTATCCTGCTCGGGTATGGGGAGCGCGACGGTGATGCTCCTCGCGGTGTGAACCTCGGACGGAGCGCCGCGCTGAGCAAGTCATGGTTCAAAGGTCGTGACCCCATGAACACAACGCGGTTGAGGAAGCAGCTTTGCGAACCGTGGCGCGGCCGCGACATCGCGATGGTGTACGCGGTCCTCGTCGTGGTGGTCAGCATCGTGGTCGCCGTCCAGCCACCTGCGATGCTGAGAGATATCGTGCAGACCAGCAGCACCAATCTGGTCAACCTACGACAACGCCCCTTGACGGTGCTGTTCGTAAGCCCGTTCGTCGTCGCTCCCGTGTCTGGCTTGTGGATTGTCGCGCCGATGCTATGGGGTTACGGCGAACTGCAGCGGTGGCTTGGACGGGCGAGCGTGCTCATAGTCGGGGTGCTCGGCCATGTCGGCGCGACTCTCTTCGTCGCCACCATGGAGATCACGCAGTTGGCCAAAGGACGGGTCGGATTCAGTATCGCGGTCAGTCCCGATGTCGGGGTCAGCTACGGGCTGGCCGCAGTTGCAGGCATCATGGTTGCCAGGGTGCCCGCCACCTGGCGTCGACGCTATTTGATGGCCGGCCTGATCGTCATCGTCGGCCAATTCCTCATCTTGCGTAACTTCACCGGCCTGGGTCACCTCACCGCCTGGCTTATCGGTCTAGCTATGGCTGTTCCTGTCAGCCACGTGATGCGTACCCAGCATGAGGTCGACACGTGAGAAAGTTGCTCTACCGCGATCGTCGCAGGATCCCTCGGCCAACCAGCAATGCGACCGGCCTCGTGGATCGCTCACAGGAGACTGCCAGTTAGAACTCAGCGTTGTTTGACATTCATGGTTTAGGTTGCACTAAACCAAAGACGATGGAGATCTCGATGACGCAGCAGGCTCCGCCCGAGTCGCCACAACCGACAGACGATTCGCTGCAGAATGTTGCATCCTCGTGGTTCGACCAGACCAAGACCCACGATCCATCCGACTCTCCAGTCGTCTCACAGACTCCGGCTGAGCCGCGCCCCGCTGCGTTGACGCAGCCCGGAGCAGAGCTCGCTCAGTCGGCCAAACCCCACAGGATGTCACGTCGAGGAAGCCGGTCGAACGGGCGTTCTGCTT
>PMJN01000092.1 GCA_003157445.1 Micrococcales bacterium | reverse complement strand
ATTGAGGCCGGGCGCCCGCATCGCATCGCGGTCACGCATTTCGGCGACCAGCAGCGTGCCAGAACCGCGCACCCGACTCACAGCCCCGTCGCCGTGGTGGCCTGTGCGGCCGGGCAGGGCTTGGCCGAGGTGTTCAGCCAAGCCGGCGCGGTGTCGGTATTCAACGGACCGGGCAGGCGCGCCTCCGCGGGCCAGCTGCTGGACGCCATACGCTCCGCCGGCTCTCGATCTGTGATCGTCCTGCCCAATGAGAAGAACACCGTGCTGGCAGCGGAGGCGGCGGCCTCGGCAGCGGGCGAGGCGGGCCTGGAGGTGCACGTGGTGCGGTCCCGATCGGCAGTCCAGGGCATCGCGGCGCTCGCTGTGTTCGAGCCTACCGCCAGTGCTCGGGACAACCTGATCGCCATGAGCGGGGCCGCAGCAGCGACCCGGCACGGAGAGGTCACCATTGCCAGCAAGGAGTCGCCCACCAACGCAGGATGGTGCCATCGCGGCGACGCCGTGGGTGCTGTCGACGGTGAGGTCGTGGTCGTGGGAAAGGATCTGGCCACGGTCGGTGCCCAGGTGGCTGCCCGGCTCCTAGCCGAAGGAGGGGAGCTGCTTACGGTGATCAATGGTGCCGGCAGTGGACCCGAGCTCAGCGAGCTTGTGGCGCAGTCGGCACGGGCAGGGCGGCGCGACGTGGAGGTTGCCATCATCGACGGCGGGCAGACGACGTATCCGCTACTACTCGGGGTGGAGTGAAGTGGCAGATCTGAGCACCCCGCTGGGCAAGGTCGTCGGAGCGCCCTCGGCCAGCCCGCTGGCCAAGCATCGCGACCTGCACACCGTCGGCGACCTGCTCGACTTCGTTCCTCGCAGATACTTCGAGCCCGGCAAGCTGACCGACCTGTCCAGCCTGGTCGAGGGGGAGGACGTGACGATCGTGGCCCGGGTGGACCGGGTGAGCACTCGGGCGATGCGTGCACGCAAGGGCAGGATGCTCAACGCCACCATCACCGACGGCACCCATGAGCTGGACCTGACCTTCTTCAGCGCCTANNGGCCACGAGGGAAGGCTGGTACCAGGGGCGCTGGGCCTGTTCGCGGGCACCGTCGGTCGCTACCACCAGAGCTGGCAGCTGACCCACCCCGACTACCAGATCTTTGACGCGGAGCAGGAGCAGGCGACCATTGAGCAGTACACCGCCAACCTGATCCCGATCTACCTACCGGCGGGCAAGCAGATGCCGTCGTGGAAGGTCCGCAACGTCGCTCAGATCGTCCTGGAGTCGCTGGGGCAGATCCCCGATCACGTGCCACCAGAAGTCCGCAGCCGGCGCGGCCTGGTCGATCTTGCCTCGATGTACCGCATGTTGCATCAGCCCGCAACTGAAAAGGACGTGTCGCGGGCCAGATACCGGCGCAAGTACGACGAGGCCTTCACCGTCCAGATGGTCCTGGCCCAGCGCCGGATGGCGGGTGAGAGGGTGCGCACGACCCCCAGAGTGTCGCGTCCTGGAGGGCTGCTTGAGGCCTTTGACACACGCCTGCCGTTCGAGCTGACGGCCGGCCAGAAGGAGGTCAGTGCCGAGATAGCCAAGGACCTGGCCTACGAGCACCCCATGCACCGGCTGCTGCAGGGCGAGGTCGGTTCGGGCAAGACCGTCGTGGCGTTGCGGGCGATGCTGTCGGTGATCGACTCTGGCGGACAGGCCGCGCTGCTGGCCCCCACCGAAGTTCTTTCCGCCCAGCACTTCCGGTCGATCACCTCGATGCTCGGCGACCTTGGCGAGGGCGGCATGCTCGGTGGCGCCGAGATCGGAACCCAGGTCAGGCTGCTGACTGGTAGCCAGCCCACCGCCGTTCGGCGCAGGTCGTTGCTCGATGCCGCATCCGGGGACGCTGGCATCGTGGTGGGTACCCACGCACTCCTGCAGGAGCAGGTCCAGTTCTTCGATCTCGGGCTGGTGGTCGTCGACGAACAACACCGTTTCGGGGTCGAGCAGCGAGATGCGTTGCGTGGCAAGGGAAAACAGCCCCCGCACGTTCTGGTGATGACAGCCACTCCGATCCCGCGAACAGTGGCTATGACCGTGTTTGGCGACATGGAGACCTCCGTTCTGACCGAGCTGCCCCAAGGCCGTTCGCCCATCTCGACGCACGTGGTCGCCAACCCGCGCTGGTTCCAACGAACCTGGGAGCGCGTCGCCGAAGAGGTCCGCGCCGGGCACCAGGTCTACGTGGTGTGTCCCAGGATCGGCGACTCGGACCTGGATGGGCAGCTGGCTGCTGCGTCGGGGGAGTTCTCCGACGAGGACGTCGATGTCGCCTTTGCACTCGAGGAGTCGGCGCCGCCGGTCACACGTGAGCTGCGCAGTGTCCTGGAGATGGAGGTCGAGCTGGGCGACAACCCTGCGCTGGCCGGCCTGCGGATCGCGGTCCTGCATGGTCGGATGGCCGCCGACGACAAGGACGAGGTCATGCAGGCCTTCGCTGCCGGCACGATCGACGTTCTGGTGGCCACGACCGTCATCGAGGTCGGTGTGGACGTGGCCAACGCCACGGTCATGGTCATCATGGACGCAGACCGCTTCGGGATCTCCCAGCTGCACCAGCTGCGAGGCCGCGTCGGCCGCGGCACCTCGCCCGGACTGTGCCTGCTGGTCAGCGAGACCGAGTCGGAGACCGTCCAGCAGCG
>PMJN01000219.1 GCA_003157445.1 Micrococcales bacterium | reverse complement strand
GGCCGGCGAGATCGCAGGCCTCAACGTCCTGCGCATCATCAACGAGCCCACTGCTGCGGCGCTTGCTTATGGCCTGGACAAGGGCAAGGAGGACGAGCTCATCCTCGTCTTCGACCTTGGCGGCGGCACGTTCGACGTCTCTCTACTTGAGGTCGGCAAGGACCCGCAGGACGGCTTCTCCACCATCCAGGTCCGCGCGACCAACGGTGACAACAAGCTCGGTGGTGACGACTGGGACGAGCGCATCGTCCAGCACCTGATCACGATCGTGAAGAACACCAGCGGGATCGACCTGTCCAACGACAAGATCGCCATGCAGCGTCTGCGTGACGCGGCCGAGCAGGCCAAGAAGGAGCTCTCCACGGCGACGAGCACCAACATCAACCTGCAGTACCTCTCGATGTCCGAGAATGGCCCGATCCACTTGGACGAGTCCATGACCCGCGCGCAGTTCGAGCAGCTCACCACGGACCTGCTCGATCGGACCAAGGGCCCGTTCCGCCAGGTCATCAAGGACGCCGGCATCAACGTCAGCGAGATTGCCCACGTGATCCTGGTCGGCGGGTCGACTCGTATGCCGGCCGTGGCCGATGTCGTCACCGAGCTCACCGGCGGCAAGATCCCCAACAAGGGAGTCAACCCCGACGAGGTCGTAGCGATCGGCGCGAGCCTGCAGGCCGGGGTCCTCAAGGGTGAACGCAAGGACGTCCTGCTCATCGACGTCACCCCCCTGTCTCTGGGCATCGAGACCAAGGGTGGCCTGATGACTAAGCTCATCGAGCGCAATACGGCCATCCCGACCAAGCGTTCTGAGGTGTTCACCACCGCCGACGACAACCAGCCATCGGTTCTCATCCAGGTGTTCCAGGGTGAGCGCGAGATAGCCCAGCACAACAAGGGTCTGGGCACTTTCGAGCTGACCGGCATCGCACCGGCTCCCCGTGGCGTGCCGCAGGTCGAGGTCACCTTTGACATCGACGCCAACGGCATCGTCCACGTCTCCGCCAAGGATCGGGGCACCGGCAAGGAGCAGTCCATGACGATCTCGGGCGGCTCCGCGCTGCCCAAGGACGAGATCGAGCGGATGGTCCGTGAGGCTGAGGAGCACGCCGAGGAGGACAAGACCCGCCGCGAGGAGACCGAGGCACGAAACACGGCCGAACAGCTCGTCTACTCAACGGAGAAGTTCCTCGCAGACAGCGCCGACAAGATCCCGGCCGATGGTCGCGGTGAGGTCGACGCAGCGCTGAGCGATCTGAAGGATGCGCTCAAGGATGGCTCTGGCGTTTCGCCGGCGGACATTACTGCCAAGGCCGCCAAGCTTTCGGAGGAGTCCCAGAAGCTGGGTACCGCGATGTACGCCGCAGCCTCAGCAGCTGAGAGCGCGCCGGGAGCAGGGGCCAACCAGGGCCCTTCGTCGGCCGGCCCGACCAAGTCTGGTGAGGATGACGTCGTTGACGCCGAGGTCATTGATGAGACCGAGGGCGACTCCGGCGCAAGAGGTGACAAGAAGTGACCGACGCCAACCAGATCGATCCGGAGCGCGTGGGCTCGGAGGAATCCGAGTCCACGGGCCCCAGGGTCACGGACAAGCGCCGCCTCGACCCAGAGACCGGCAAGGTCCGTCATGCCACCTCAGGGTCCAGCAAGGATGAGGTGCCTACCGCTGCCGTTTCCGGCGAGACTTCTCAGGTTCTGGAGGGAGACGACGTCGTAGGGCCTGTCGAGGGCGAAGACGTCCACCCGGACACGACCCTGGCGGCTGACCTAACTCGCGACCTGCAGAGGTTGCAGGCCGAGTACGTCAACTACAAGAAGCGCGTAGATCGTGACCGCCAGATGCATCGCGACCTGGCGGTGGGCGGCGTCGTCGAGGCGCTCCTGCCGGTGCTGGATGACGTCCAACTGGCACGTCAGCACGGTGACCTCGAGGGTGGGCCTTTCTCGGCCATTGCCGACAAGCTCGATGGCGCCCTGACCAAGATCGGGGTGGAGCGTTACGGCCAACCTGGCGATGCCTTCGACCCGACCATCCACGAGGCCCTCATGCACATCGAGGCCGAGCTGGCTGAGGGCACGCAGGGCACGACGGTGGTACAGGTACTGCAGCCCGGTTACCGGATGGGCCAACGGATCATTCGTGTGGCCCGGGTCGCAGTGGCAGACCCACAACCTGCCTCGCAGACCTAGGGACCATGACAGCTAGACCAGGTCAACCCAGGGACCATGACACGCACGGTCCTTGGGTTTGACCGGTCGACAGCGAACTGTGCCTAGGTTTGGGTGAAGTAAACGAAAGGAGACGTCGATGGCGAGCCAAGACTGGTTCGAGAAGGACTTCTACGCGATCCTCGGCGTTCCTGCCGATGCGGACGCGACCGCGATTAAGAAGGCTTACCGCAAGCTCGCGCGCACACTGCATCCCGACCAGAAGCCTGGGGACAAGGTGGCCGAGAAGCGCTTCAAGGAGATCGGCGAGGCGTATGCCGTTCTGTCCAGCCCCGAAGACCGCAAGCAGTATGACGCAATCCGCTCGATGAGCCACGGTGGCGCCCGATTCACCTCCGGTGGTCCCGGAGGTGGTGGCGCCGGCTTCGAGGACGTCTTCAGCAACCTCTTCGGCGGTGGCGCTAGTGGTGGCCGTGGCGGCAATGTTCGCTTCAACACAGGCGCCGGTGGCGCAGGCCAGCCCAACCTCGAGGATCTGCTCGGCGGCATGTTCGGTCAGCAAGGACAGCAGGGACAGCAGGGTTATGGGGGCTTTGGTGCCACCGCGGGGCCACGTCGAGGTGAGGATGTCGAGGCTCGCACTACGCTGTCTTTCCGCGATGCCGTCGAGGGATCCACCGTGACGCTCAGCACGGCCAACGGGTCCAGGATTACCGCGCGCATTCCGGTCGGTGTCAAGGATGGTCAGAAGATCCGGCTGCGCGGTAAGGGGAACCCGGGTGACCAGGGTGCGCCGGCCGGTGATCTCATCCTGACGGTTCAGGTGGGGCCGCATCCTTTGTTCGGTCGAGACGGCGACAACCTGACCGTCGATCTGCCTGTCACCTTTGCCGAAGCAGCCTTGGGCGCAACGGTTTCGGTTCCCACCCTGTCGGGCGATCCCGTCAAGGTACGAATTGCAGCCGGGACCCCGAACGGCCGGGTGCTGCGTGTCAAAGGTCGAGGCATCGCCACCAAGAACCACACCGGTGATCTGTTGGCCAAGGTCAGCGTGGCGATACCCCAGCGACTCTCAGACAAGGCGCGCGAGGCTGTGGAGGTGCTGCGCGCAGAGGAGTCAGATGCCGATCCGCGCGCGGACGTGTTCGCCAGGGCCCGGCAGGGCTGAGTCGTGGACGCCGCGCAAGGCTCCGGCGGGTTTTCCCCTGATGACGAGACCCCGGTCTTCGTGATCTCGGTGGCGGCACAGCTGGCTGGTATGCATGCCCAGACCTTGCGGCAGTACGACCGGCTGGGTCTGGTTTCACCGTCGCGCACCCGCGGAGGTGGACGTCGGTACTCGGCGCGGGACGTCACACTCCTGCGTGAGGTGCAGCGCCTTTCGCAGGAAGAGGGTGTCAGCCTGTCCGGAATTCGGCACATTTTGGATCTTGAGAAACAGGTGAAGACTCTTCGGGCGCGGGTCATTGAGCTACGGGGTCAAGTTGACGCGCTCAGGTCGGCCATGGACACGGGTTCGAGGGTCTTCGCCGCAGGCCGAGCTGGTGAGGTCGTGGCCGTGCGTGCCGGTCAGCGGCCCGCACCCAGCGTCATCCCGTCCTCAGCAGTGGTCATCTGGCGAGCACGTCGCTGAGCCACTGGGGGCTGGCACCCTCACTCAAGCGCGTGGATGAACGCCTCGTGAGTTGCCTGGCCGAACAGGACGAAGCGCACCAGGTCCAGCGTGCCCCGCTGAGGCGAACGCCGGACCGCTGCGACTGCGATACGGGCGACCTCGGTCGCCTCCCATCCATATGCGCCCGCGCTGACCGCCGGGAACGCCACCGACCGGGCCCCGACGTTCACGGCCTCCCGCAGCGAGGCTAGGAAACAGGAAGCGAGCAGAGCTGGATCCGTCTGTCCCACATGACGATTCGGACCAACGGTGTGGATCACCCATCTCGCCGGCAGGTTCCCGGCCCCGGTTGCCACGGCCTCTCCGACCGGAAGGCCTCGTGGGTATGCCGTGCGGCGCAGCTCACGACATTCTGCCAGCAGTCGCGGACCAGCAGCACGGTGGATGGCCCCGTCCACGCCTCCGCCGCCCAGCAGGGAGCTGTTGGCGGCGTTGACGATCGCGTCGACGAGCTGGGTGGTGATGTCGCCAACGACGATCTCGATCAAAGCCTGATGTTCGGCCATGTTTCGACCGTAGACCTTCTGGCTGGCCCGGTACTTAACAGTGGGCGGTTCTGGCTGGACACACTGATAACGCCGTCGATGCCATGGACGGCAGTGGGAGGTACGCACCTGGTCCTGCGTCGACTCGAAGGCATCCCCAACCAGATCGCCGATGCTGTGCCGGGATATCTCCCGAGGTTCAAGCCCGGGCGTTCGAGCCGTTCCACACGTCCAGGACGTCGGCAATGGCCTGGGTCGACAGCTTGCACCGCATCATCGTCGACGACCTGACGGTCAGATCATGATCGATCTGGTTCCCGGCCAGACGGCGCTCGCGTCCACCTCCCACCTCATCGACCTCGCCGGCGACATCGGGGGCAATCTCTCAAGGAGGTTGAGACAGGGGGCTCACGAGCCTCGTCCTGACGCTCTGAAGGAAGGGACGCCTGGCCGCTAAGGCTCGGATATCTGAGATGCTTCGCGAACGGGACAAACCCCATGTTTGGTACCGAGACGGTCTAGATGCCGAACCTGTCCCTGAAGCCGTCGATGAGGGTGCGGGCGGGTGAGATCGGGATGAATGCCCTGGCCGCCTTGGTCAGCGCTGCCAGGGAGGACGCGTCGAGCTCGAGGTCAGCGGCGGCGACGTTGAACTCGAGCTGCTCGACGCTTGATGCGCCGGGGATGACCACGACCTGGGGCAGGCTGAGCAGCCAGGCCAGCGCCGCCTGGGCGGGCATGATGTTGTGGGCGTCGGCGACCTGACGCAGGGTGTCCAGCAAAGGCGCGACTCGTCGCAGGTTCTCGGTGCCGAACAGCGGGTTGGCCGCGCGCACCCCGCCGGGCCGGTTATCCACCGTGTACTTGCCGCCGAGCAGGCCCTGTGCCAGCGGGCTGTAGGCGATGACGATGCGGTTCTCTCGCTGCGCGAACGGCACGAGATCTTCCAACGGGTCGGGGTGCGCTAGTGAGAACTGGACCTGGTTGCTCACCACCGGCAGCCCGAGTGCATCATCGGCCTGGCGCCATCGACGCAACGAGTAGTTGGAAACTCCCGCCGCGCCGATGAGCTCGTCCTGCAGGAGGCTGCGCATCCCCGGCATGATCACCGAGTCAGGCACGAGCGGATTGGGCTGGTGTATCTGGTATAGCGGGATCCGGCGAAGCTGCAGCCGTCGGGCGCTGGCCTGCGCGCGGTTCCTGACCACTGCAGGGAACGGGGCCACCGGAAACACCTTGCTGGCCACCACGACCTGATCGCGGTCGGCGCCCAAGGCCCGGGCCAAGATACGTTCGCTCCTGCCGAAGCCATAGATTTCGGCCGTGTCGAACAGGGTCACCCCGAGCTCACGGGCTCGTGCCACGATCTCGCCGGCAGCACCCGAGGCGTAACTCTCTCCGTAACCCCATTCCCTTGATCCGAACTGCCACGTGCCCAGCCCGACGCGGCTGACCTGCCCCAGACCCGCTACCTCAAGAAACCTCATAGCGTCAGTCTGCACCAGCAAACTCGCCGTCGTGGGCTGCGACGGCACAGACTAACCTTCCCGGCAAGGCGGTGATTGGGCCCAGCCATGACCGGCCCCACGCATGCTCGCTCGCATCCAGAGCTCAGATACCTCGGTTGACTCCGGCTGCGGATGTGGCGTGCCGGGGTGCTTCCTCTTGCGAGGTGTCGCGCACGTGGCGGGTTCTCGCCATCGCGGGGACTTGGATCTCCTCGGCACCGATTGGACCGGCCAGCCTCCTCATGAGAACCGCTCTGAGACCCTTTCCGCAACCGGCAAGCCAGCGGTGGCCGGCTCGTCCGTGTTTGGGGGTATGCCTATCGTCATCTGGTGGCTGACTGGACTGGGTTGGGCGCAGTACCGCTGAGCTCGATCTGGCGATGGCCGAACGTGAGGTCCACGAGTGTCGCCATCGCCACGCAGCGGCAACCGCGCAGATCCCGTTGGTGCCCACCTCGGCAATGAAGCCCAGGACCGGCCAGCGTCAGGACAGCACTCGTCGCCGGAAGTTGTGCAGCCCGATCGTCATGAACAGAACCGCGAAACCGAACACCACGGGATAGACGACGTACAGGGGCATGTGCGGAGCGTCGGTGAACACTGCGCGCATACCCTCGTTGATGTAGATGAGTGGGTTGATCAGCACGACGGTCTGCAGCCAGTGCCACCCACCGATCGTGAGCGGTGCCAGCCGGTTGTAGCCGTAGTAGGTGCCGCCGAGGAACGTGATCGGCAAGATGATGAACCCGAACATCAATCCGATGTTTCGAGACTCGAAGGTGGTGCCGAGCACCAGGCCCAGGCTGGCCATCGCGATGCAGGACAAAGGTACGAACGTCACGATGAGCCACCAGTGCATCGACAGGTTTGCACTGACGCCAGGGGCGTGGACAACGGCCGCGATCGGCAGCACGATCGCCGCGGACAGCACGCCCTGGGCCGCGCCCGACAGCACTTTGGCTATCGCGACGAGCCAGATCGGGCAGGGCGCCTGCACCCGGTCCTCGATCTCGCGGGTGAAACCGAACTCCTGGGCCATGGATAGCGCGATCGACTGTACGCCTTGAAACATCACCGAGATCCCAACGACGCCGGGTACCAGGATGGTGGCGAACGCTGACTCTGCAGCGGCTCCCAGGCCGCCGATGCCCTGGCCGATCTCCGGGAAGACGTAGAGGAAGACGAAGCACAGCAGAAACGGCTGGACGAGAGTACGCAGCACGAANNCCACCACCTATGTGGGCGGCGGGCACGGGTGTGGTCATCGACGTTGTCATGAGTCCCGCAGCTCTTTCCCTGTGAGGTTGATGAACACCGTTTCCAGGCTTGGCTTGGCGATCGACAGGTCAAGAATGTCGAACCCTCCGCGTTCGGCAGCCAGGACGATCCGCGGTACGAGTCGCTCACTGGCCTGCATGTGCAGTTGGATCGCTGCGTCCACAGACCGGGTGCGTGTGACGCCCTCGACCTCGCGCGAGAGCAGTTCGCTCAGCTGCCCCTGATCGCCGCTTGTTTTGACCGTGACGACTGTGTCGGCACCGACACTTTGTTTGAGCTCGGCAGGTGTACCCAGGGCCAGGATCCGACCGTGGTCCATGATCGCGACCCGGTTGCAGAGCTTGTCCGCTTCCTCCATGTAGTGGGTTGTCAGCAGGATCGTCTGGCCCTCTTGATTGAGCTTGCCAAGCATCTCCCACAGCGCCAGGCGGCTCTGCGGATCCAGACCAGCGGTCGGTTCGTCCAGAAACAGCACCGCGGGGCGGTGGAAGATTGCCCGCGCCACCATGAGTCTTTGCGCCATCCCACCCGAGAGCGCGAACACCGATGCTTGTGCCCACTTCGTCAGCTGGAACTGCCCCAGCAGCTCGTTGCTGATCAGCCTCGATTGCTTCGAGGTGACACCGAATAGCCGACCGTGAAAATACAGGTTCTCCCAAACCGTCAGTTGACGGTCCAGCGTGTTCTGCTGTGACACGATCCCGCTCAGCTGCTTGACCAGCGCAGGATGCTCCGCCACATCCACCCCGCCGACGAAGCCACGCCCTGATGTCGGGACTACGCGCGTGGTCAGCATCCCGGCCGTGGTCGTCTTTCCCGCCCCGTTAGGCCCCAGGAGGCCGAAGATCTCGCCGGCATGCACGTCGAGGTTGAGCCGGTCGACCGCCGCGAAATCCGTGCCGGGGTAGACCTTGGTGAGCTCCTCGGTATGGATTGCTAGCCCTTGTCGGGACTCGGCTACGGCTGACGTGGCACTTGGTTGTTCGGGGCGTGTCATCCCTCCCGATCCTAGCCACCCCATCCATCCGTCCAGTCAAGTCAGGGATGTTCCCACGCCGCGGTTGTGGCCGGTGGCTGGCGCTGTTCAGAATCGCAGGTGATCAGCACCCCGTCGCGACCACGGAAGTATGCGAGGTGACCTGGCGCATGGCCCCCCATGGGTCCGCACTGCCAGTACGGAAGGCCGGGTCCCCCCAGAAAGGGTCGAACGCTGACGCCGGGTGCTCCAGGCTGTCCATCCAGCGCCTCTCCCCGACCTTTCGGCGGGGATCGAGCTGCGGAAGCGGGTCGATAAGCCAACGGTTCAGCGTGTTGGCTTAGGCGGCCCCCGGCCCTCGCGATGGCCTGCCCATATAGTCAACTGGCCCGGCCACGTCTCGAATAAAGGATCCTGCCTTGTCCGTAGAGACGGTGCTTGCCGTGGTTGCCTCGTCGTTCGGCGTGGTCATGGGGGCGGCGCCCGCGTTGCAGATCCGCAGGATGCTCGCTGAACGGTCCAGCCGTGACGTCTCGATCGGGTATTTCGCGATCATCGCTTTCGGCTCCGTGCTGTGGGGGTCGTATGGTGTGTCGCTCGGCAACCTCGCGATCGTCATACCCAACGTCGTCGGCTTCCTTGCCGCAGTCGTCACAGTTCTGGTTGCCCGTCGCCTGCGCAGGCAGGAACGGCTCGTCGTGGTGGGTCTCAGTGATGGTGATGAGCTGGTGGCGCAGGCGGAGCGTCAGGTTGGCTGGCAACCCGCCACGTAAGGCCAGGCCCAGTCTTCCCGTTGAGCGAAATGCATGTTGGGCGCAATACTTTGGCCCATGGACCTGAAACTGACCACCAAGGCCGAAGAAGCCCTCTCTGCGGCCGTTCGAGATGCCGCCGCATCGGGACACCCTCACGTTGAGCCGGCGCACCTCCTGCTCGCGCTCACCGCCCAGACCGAGACCACTACGGGCCCACTGCTGCAGGCCACTGGATCGTCTGCGGCCGCGGCAGCCCAGGCGGCGAGCGACATACTCAAGCGCACGCCCAAGGTCAGTGGCCCCTCAGTCACCGCTCCAGGTCTGTCCCGCGCGAGCCTTGCCGTGCTCGAACAGGCACACAAGATCATGGAGTCGATGGGCGACGGATTCGTCTCGACTGACCACCTCCTGCTCGCGCTGGCCCGCACCGGTGACTTTGGGATCAACGGCGAGGCCATCGCCGGTGAGATCCCCACACTGCGCGGCGGCGCGAAGGTCACCAGCGCTGACCCCGAAGCCACTTACGACGCGCTGGACAAATACAGCACGGACCTGACCGCAGCCGCACGCGAGGGCAAGCTCGACCCTGTGATCGGACGCGACGCCGAAATCCGGCGCGTCGTGCAGGTCCTGTCCAGGCGTACCAAGAACAACCCCGTCCTGATCGGTGATCCCGGTGTCGGCAAGACAGCGGTGGTCGAGGGTCTGGCCCAGCGGATCGTCAACGACGACGTCCCTGAGTCGCTGAAGGACAAGCGGCTGGTCAGTCTCGACCTGGCGTCGATGGTGGCTGGTGCGAAATACCGCGGTGAGTTCGAGGAGCGGCTCAAAGCCGTGCTCAAGGAGATCCGCTCGACGGGCGGCCAGGTCATCACCTTCATCGACGAGCTGCACACCGTCGTCGGCGCCGGGGCAGCGGAGGGTTCGATGGATGCCGCCAACATGCTCAAGCCGTTGCTAGCCCGGGGGGAGCTGCGGATGGTCGGTGCCACCACGTTGGACGAGTACCGCAAGCACATCGAGAAGGATGCCGCCCTGGAGCGCCGCTTCCAGCAGGTGTTCGTCGGCGAGCCCAGTGTCGAGGACACCATCGCCATCCTGCGNNGCGTCCTTGTCCGACAGATTCATCAGTGGACGTCAGCTGCCGGACAAGGCGATCGACCTCATTGACGAGGCAGCTTCCCGTCTGCGGATGGAGATCGACTCCTCGCCGGTGGAGATCGACGAGCTTCAGCGCTCCGTTGACCGGCTCAAGATGGAGGAGCTTGCGCTAACNNGATCTCAAGGCCCAGCTCGACGAGCTGCGTGGGCAGGCCGAGCGACTACAGCGAGACGGTGACCTCGCGGGCGCGTCCCGGCTGCTGTACGGCCAGATTCCCTCTCTTGAAAAGGACCTGGCCCAGGCTCAGGCGGTTGAGGCGACTTCCTCGACGGCCGGCGGAGAGGCGTCGATGCTTAAGGAGGAGGTGGGTCCGGACGACATCGCGGACGTCGTCAGTGCCTGGACTGGCATCCCCGCGGGCCGGCTGCTGGAGGGTGAGAGCGACAAGCTGCTGCGAATGGAGGAGTTCCTCGGGCGGCGCCTGGTCGGCCAGGCCAGCGCGGTGCGTGCGGTCTCGGACGCTGTCCGGCGCAGCCGCGCCGGCATCGCCGACCCAGACCGCCCCACCGGCTCNNCGCATCGACATGAGCGAGTATTCCGAGCGGCACTCGGTCGCGCGCCTGATCGGTGCCCCCCCGGGGTATGTCGGATACGAGGAGGGAGGTCAGCTCACCGAGGCGGTGCGCCGGCGCCCGTACTCCGTGGTGTTGCTCGATGAGGTGGAGAAGGCCCACGAGCAGACCTTTGACATTCTGCTGCAGCTCCTTGACGACGGACGCCTNNGAGGATGCCAAGCACGATGCCGTGATGGCCGCGGTGCACATGACCTTCAAGCCGGAGTTCCTGAACCGCCTGGACGAGGTCGTGATCTTCGACCCTTTGTCCACCGAGGACCTGGCTCGAATCGTCGAATTGCAGGTCAACCTGCTAACCAAGCGGCTCCACGACCGCCGGATCAGCCTCGAGGTGACCACGGCGGCGCGGGAGTGGCTGGCGATCACCGGCTACGACCCTGCCTACGGTGCGCGACCCCTGCGACGCCTGGTGCAGCGCGAGATCGGCGACCGTCTGGCGCGTTCGCTGCTGGAGGGCGTGGTTCGCGACGGCGGCACCGTGGTTGTCGACCGGGATACCGAGGGCGACACGCTGGCCCTGCGCTGAGCAGCCCTTGGCCCCCCGGTAGCGTGCGACCCATGCGAACTCGATGGATGGCCCTTGTCCTGCTGATGGTGGCTGCGCTCACCGGCTGCTCAGGTTCGAACAGCGCTCAGGCCACGACGCCGTCCCAGCAGCTGGCGGCGGCCAAGGCCAAGCTCGACGCCGCGACGTCCATGCACCTGACGCTGCGCTCCAGCGGTATCCCGGCCTCGGTCAACGGCGCCCTGGGCGCGGATGGCTCAGGCACCCACGCCCCGGCATTCAAGGGGACACTGGACGCGCGCATCAGCGGCTTCGAGGCCAAAGTTGACGTGGTCTCGATCGACAAACTGCTCTATGTGAAGCTGCCGTTCACCACCCAGTTCGTCCAGGCCGACCCCAAGACATACAACGCACCCGATCCCGCCCAGCTCTTCGCCACCAGCGGCGGCATCACGTCATTGCTGACAGCCACGACCAACCTGGTCGAAGGCGCGAAGATTCGGGTGGGCCCTGATGTTCTGCAGACCATCACCGGGACGTTGCCGGGCGCAACAGTGGCCAGGCTGCTCAACATCGGCGACGCGACCCAGACCTTCCACGTCACCTACGGCATCACCGACCCGGGCGGCCAGCTGCGCACCGTGACAATGACGGGCCCGTTCTACCAGGGTGCGACTTCGACCTACACGCTCACGCTGGACCAGTACGGCGCGCCGGTTGAGATCAGCAAGCCCTAGGGCGCATCTGGCAACGGCGTCGGTGGCGGTGGCGCTCGCTTCGGCCGACACCTATGTCGTGGTCGTGGCCCTGCCGGACATGATGGCCGGGGTCGGCCTCGGAATTGACGAACTGCATAGGGCCACGCCGATCATCTCGGGCTTCCTGCTCGGGTACATTGCGGTCCTTCCGCTGATCGGGCGACTCTCGGATCTCGTCGCACGCCAAAGGATCCTGCTCTTTTGCCTGTCGGTCTTTGTCATCGGTTCGGCTATCACGGCGGTCTCCGTCGAGCTGCCGGTGCTGGTGGGCGGCAGGGTGTTGCAGGGGATCGGCGGAGGTGGGCTGGTGCCGGCGACATTGGCGCTCGTTGCCGACCTGTGGCCGCCGGATCGTCGCGGAACGCCGCTGGGTGTGGTGGGAGCCATGCAAGAGCTCGGCAGTGTTGTCGGTCCGCTGCTGGGCGCGGCCGTGCTCGCGGTGGCCGACTGGCGCGCGATCTTCTGGCTCAACGTCGCGGGCGGCATCGCGATTGGAGTCGTCCTGGCGCTCACCGGCGGTCGCGTTAATCGGCCCCACCCGCGTCCACTGCCAACGGTGCTGGGGCTGCTGGCCCTCGGTGCGGGCATGCTCACACTGATCGCGCCCACGGCACTGGCCAGCGACGTCACGTTCGGGGTCCCGTTCGTCCCTTTCGCCGGGACGAGCCGTGTCGCCACCCCCATGGGCGTCATCACACTGCTGCTGCTGGCCACGGCGGTCGTCGCGGCGCGTTCTGGCTTTGACCTAGCAAGGCGGGTCGACCTGCTCGGGGCCTTGTGTGTCGCCGTCGCGCTGGGTTCGCTGGTTCTCACCTTCGCCTCGGCCGATCCCGAGCGTGAGGTGGTCGGGCCATGGGGCTGGACTCTGGTGTCGCTGGGCGTGGCGGCTGTGGCGGCATACCTCTGGAGGCACCGAACCGCGCGCGACCCACTGGTGGCCCGCGGCCTCATGTCGATCGCGGGTCGCTCCAGGGTGGTCCCCGCCCTGGTGGTCAGCACCTTGATCGGGGTTGCGCTGGTGGCGATCGTCGTCGACATCCCGGTGTTGGCCCGGCTGACGGTGACTTCCTCTCAAAGCACTGCCGCGTTGCTGCTGGTCCGGTTCCTGGTGGCTGTCCCGGTCGGGGCCCTAGCCGGTGGCTGGCTGCTGAACCGCAGGGGCCCGGCGCTCGTGGCCGCAGCCGGCCTCGCCATGGCCGGGACCGCTCTGGTCCTGATGTCCGGCTGGGGGCACGGCTCACTTCGCCTGTGGTCGAGCACCCCGGTCCTGGTCCTTGCCGGCCTTGGCCTTGGGCTCGCAGTGGCACCGGTCAACGCCGCCGCGCTCGCGGACGCCCCCGCCGACGCACATGGGGTCGTCAGTTCGCTGGTCGTGCTGGCCCGGATGGTCGGTATGGTGGTCGGGCTCGGGCTGCTGACCGCTGTTGGGCTACGTCGCTACTATGCGGCCGTCGCCGCGCTACCAGACCAGAGCAACGTGGCGGCACTGGGTGCGGCAGCCGTCGTCCAGGTGCAGACGGTGTTTGTCGGCGGAGCTATCGCCGCATTCAGCGCTGCGATCATTGCTATGGCCCTGCGGGCTCGCCGAGCTCGACGATAACGGGCGCATGGTCACTGGCGCCTTTGCCCTTGCGCTCCTCGCGGTCGATCGAAGCGCCCTGTACCCTGGCGCTCAGGGCGGGCGAACCCAGCACGAAGTCGATCCGCATCCCGTGACGTTTGGGGAAGCTCAGCTGTTTGTAGTCCCAGTAGGTGTAGACACCCGGGCCCGGAGTGTGTGCTCGGGCGACGTCCTTGAAGCCGGCATCTACGATCGCCTGGAACGCCACACGCTCAGGGGCTGAGACATGGGTGCTATCGGCGAACTCCGCCATGTCCCAGACATCCTCGTCCTGCGGGGCGATGTTCCAGTCACCCATCAGCGCGATCTGGGCGCCGGGATCGTTTGACAGCCAGCCGCTGGCCGTGCGGCGCAGGCGCTCGAGCCACTCGAGCTTGTAGGCGAGGTGTGGGTCTCCCAGTGCTCGGCCGTTGGGCACGTAGAGCGACCAGATCCGGACCCCACCACAGGTGGCACCGATGGCCCGGGCCTCGGGAGCCGGCGGGTCCCCAAACGGGGGCATGTCTGGGAAACCCACCTCGACGTCACCCAGGCCGACCCGCGAGAGGATGGCGACCCCGTTCCACTGGTTGAGCCCGTGGTGTGCCACCTCGTAGCCGAGGGCACTGAGCCCCAGCAGCGGAAACTGCGCCTGGTTGGCCTTGGTCTCCTGGATCGCGAGCACGTCGCAGTCGCTGCGTTCCAACCACGCCTCCACTCGGTCGACCCGTGAGCGGATGGAGTTGACGTTCCAGGTAGCTATGCGCACGCCCATGATCCTAGGAGACTTAGCGAACGCAGGAGTCCGGCATAGAGTGCCGGTCATGAGAACCGCACTGGTCACGGGGGCAACCTCTGGAATCGGACATGCATTCTGTCGCGAGCTGGCCGAGCGAGGCAACAACCTTGTCATCGTGGCGCGACACCGGGCCAGACTGGAGAACGTCTCCGACGAGCTGCGCGCCCGGCACTCGATCAATGTCGAGATTCTCGCCGCGGACCTATCCAAACGAACTCAGCTTCGGCGGGTCGCTGACCGCGTGGCCGATCGTGAACGGCCCATCGACCTGCTGGTCAACAACGCAGGTTTTGGCATGAACAAGAGCCTCCTGAGGGGTGACCTTGCCGACGAGGAAGCCATGCTGGATGTTCTGTGTCGTGCGGTGCTCGTGCTGTCGCGCGAGGGTGCACTGTCGATGAAGGCACGTGGGCGCGGCCACATCATCAACGTGTCGTCGGTGGCTGGTTTCCTGCCGATGGGCACCTACTCGGCGGCGACGGCCTGGGTCACGGTCTTCACCGAGGCCCTGGCCCAGGAACTGTC